>JBNMGK010000035.1:0-14401 GCA_050872205.1 Enterocloster sp. | reverse complement strand
CTGGTATCAAAATGCAAGCTGCCGCCTTTCATCGCAACCTTAGGTACAATGACCATTGCAAGAGGTATTGCCCAGATCGTCAATGGAAACTACAATACAGACTCCATTGGTGAAGCTGCAAAAGGCTTCCGTACCTTCTTCTACAGCGGTAAGATCTTAGGCATTTTCAGTGCTTTCTGGATCGCTCTGGTGATCTGGTTCGTATTTAATTACATTATGAGCTGCACCAGAACCGGCCGTCATATTTACGCAACAGGAAGCAACATTGACGCAGCAAGACTTTCCGGTGTTAATGTAGACAATACAGTTATCTGTGTTTACGTTGTATCTGCTTTCTGTGCCTGTGTAACAGGTCTGATCACCTGTGCTTCAACTGGTACAGGTACTATGGACGCCGGTACATCTTATGAAATGTACGCAGTAGCAGCTTCCGTAATCGGTGGTGTATCTACACTGGGCGGTTCCGGTATCTTACTTGGTACTGTGATCGGTTCTGGTATCTGGGGCGTTTTACAGAATGGTCTTCAGTTTGCAGGAGCACCGGTTGCTATCAGAAATATCGTTATCGGTATCATCGTAGTTGTTGCAGTTCTTATGGACGTTATCGTAAGAAGCGGCAGAGGCAAGAGCAAAAAACATAAAAATAACTAAAGAATGAATTAACGTATCAACGAAGGTAAAGCATAAAAATGCTTTCACAATAAAGAAAGGAAAGGTATAGTATTATGAGGAAAAAAGCGATTTCAATGATTCTGGCGGCAGCACTTGGCTCTGCATTATTAGCAGGCTGCTCATCTACTCCAAAGGAAACAACTGCAGCAGCTACAGAAGCAGCAACAACTGCAGAGGAGAAGAAGGAAGAAAGCAAAGCTGAAGAGACAACCGCAGAAGAGAAAAAGGAAGAGGCTGCTGGCAATGATATGCTGTCCGGGGAAACAGGAGACATTGCAAAGGCTGGAGACGGAAAAGGACAGAAAGTAGTTCTGATCACCATTGACTCCATGGATCAGCACTGGGTAAATATGGACAAGGGCTGCAAGCAGGCAGCAGAAGAACTTGGCTGTGATTATAAATGGATCGCTCCTGATGTAAAGGATGACGCAAAGCAGATCGAGTGTGTAAATAATGCAGTAGCTGACGGCGCAACTGCTATCCTGGTAGCCGCAAATGGTCCTGACGCTATTACAGCAGCTCTGGAAGAAGCAGATCAGGCTGGTGTTAAGATCGTTCAGGTTGACTCTTTCGCAAATTATCCATGTGTACAGAAACTGGGAACTGACAACCGCGCAGCAGGAAAGACCGCTGGTGAGCAGGTTCTGGCAGCTCTGGAAGCTAAGGGAATCAAAGAAGGCAAGATCGGTATCGTTTCTGTAAACGCAGCAACTACTTCTACTGTAGACCGTGACGAAGGCTTCCGTTCCGCATTTGAAGGAACCGCTTATGAGATCCTTGAAACACAGTACGCAGACGGTGATGCAGCAAGATCCAAAGACGCAGCAGCTAACTTCATTTCCCAGGGCTGTGTAGCACTGTTTGGTGCAAATGAAGGTTCCTGTGTTGGTGTTGGTAATGCAGTTGCAGAAGATGGAAACAACATCGTAGCAGCAGGTATGGATAAGTCTGATGCAGTTATCCAGCTGATCAAAGACGGCGCTCTGATCTGCACAATGGCTCAGAATCCTGATATCATGGGTTATGAAGGCATGTATGCAGCAATCACCGCTATCAACGATGGCAAGGTAGCTCCTGACTATATCGACACTGGCGTTTCTATCTTAAACTTAGATGCAGTTAAATAATCAGGCTGTTTAAAGGAACAGAGTGAGAAAAATATGCTCCGGCGGGTTTTGGGCCTGCCGGAGCTATTTTCATTGCCATGCATATTGCATATGGAGGAGGCGCCAGTGGTGCGTCTGCTGATTATAAAAAGAAGGGAGATACTGTATGTATCTGTATGGATTTGATATTGGAGGCACCAAATGTGCTGTGATTCTGGCGAAGGTGGAAGGCGGCCAGGTGGATTTCATGGATCGTTATGAGATGAAAACACTTGGGAACTGGAAAAAAGTCCTTGATGAGTTAGCTGGAAAAGCTTTGGAGACAGCGAAAAAACATGGTCTGACGACAGGGACAGAAGGGGAGAACTGTGTGATCTGCGGGGGGATTTCCTGCGGCGGTCCTTTAAGCCCGGACAGGAAGTGGATCTTATCACCGCCCAATCTTCCAGGCTGGGACCAGGTACCTGTAGTGGAATATCTGGAAAAAAAACTGGAGATCCCGGTGAAAATGGAAAATGATGCAGATGCAGGGGCTTTGGCGGAGTGGAAGTTTGGAGCCGGAAAGGGAAGCAGAAATATGATCTTTCTCACATTTGGCACTGGACTTGGTTCAGGTCTTATTTTAAATGGACAGCTGTACAGGGGAAGTTCTGGCATGGCCGGGGAAGCGGGGCATATCCGAATGGAGCCTGAGGGGCCGGAAGGTTATGGAAAGGCAGGAAGCTTAGAAGGATTTTGCTCTGGAGGCGGCATCAGCAAGCTTGCAGGATATTTTGGCACAGAAGGAAGTGCAAAGGAGCTGGCAAAACGGGCAGAGGCCGGGGATGAGACGGCTCTGGCAGTTTATGCCAGATCAGGAGCTGTTTTTGGAAGAGGCCTGGCGATCCTTATAGATCTTTTAAACCCGGAAAAGATCGTAGTGGGCTCTGTTTATGCAAGAAGCCACCAGCTGTTAGATAAGACCATGTATGAAGAACTGGAAAAAGAAGCGCTCCCCATGAACCGGGCGGCCTGTGAGATCGTTCCGGCGGCTTTAGGAGAGCGGATCGGGGATTATGCGGCTGTAGTTGCAGCGGTTAATTCTTTGTCCATTTCATAGCGGCAGATACATCTAACATGCCGCCTGTTGCTGTTTTGCCCTTTAACGGGGCTAATTTATGTACCGTTGAAAGAAGGGCTGTTTTTACGTCCTGAAGGCTTAAGTCAGTTCTTGCAGAGTAGATCAGGGCAGCTGCGCCTGTTACCATAGGAGCAGCCATGGAGGTTCCGCTCATATAGGCATAGGAATCACCTGGGATGGTGCTTAAGATATAGGTTCCGGGAGCTGCCAGGTCTACAGAAGTAGTGCCGTAGTTGGAGCTGTCATCCAAATGGCCGTTAAAAAGCAGGTTTCCTACAGTGATCACATTGTCGTAAGGAAGACTTGCGGGATATACAGGAGATTTATCAATATCGTAACCGATCTGATACTGATTTCCGTTTCCTGCAGCTACGACAAAGAGCATTTTGGAATCACGGATGGCTGCTTCAAATTCCGGAGAGGTGCTGGTGGAACCGAAGCTTAAGTTACAGATATCGGCGCCATTGGCTTCTGCATATTTAATGGCTTCAATGACGCTTTCCGGGGAACCTTTGCCCTCAGAACCGCCTAAGGCCCTTAATACCATGATCTTAACGTGGGTATTGTCTGCAATGCCTGCAATGCCGCCATTGTTCCAGGCTGCGGCAATGGTGCCGGCTCCATGGGTTCCGTGGCTGTCTTCCTCTCCTACGCAGACTTCATTGCTGTTTGAAATAAAATTCCAGCCGTTTACATCGTCTACATAGCCGTTTCCGTCATTGTCAATGCCGTCTCCGGGGATCTCGTCTTCATTGACCCAGATAGAGTCTTTCAGGTCAGAATGGGTGGTGTCGATACCGGTATCGATGATCGCCACAGTAACGGTACGTTTATTTTCTGTTTCGCTGTATGTTTTCCATGCATCTTCAATCTTAATATCAATGTTTGCCACAGCATCGGTGTTTATGGACTCGAAATTATCCGGCCCTAAAGGCGGAAGGGCAATATCATCAATGCCGTTTTCGCCGTAGTGGAGATAAATATGGTCTAAGGTTTTAATATTTAACACTTTTTCTGTGCGGCGGAGCCGTCCTGTATTGTGAAGAGCCCACTGATATTCGCTGTATTCATCACCGGAAGAAATATTCTGTACACCGGGTCCGCTGAAGAAAAGGGAAAAATCCCGGTTGTTTTCCTGGGCTGCCAGTGCTGATATAGAACAGGGAGTCAGTGTCATTGTAAGGGAAAGCAGGACGGAAGTGATGCCTGCGGGTAGTCGTTTCATGGGAGTACTCCTTTCTGGATTGTTGTTACTCACGAACCCCGCGCTGACGCGCTCTACTGTCTGCTATCGCAGACGGTTCGTTCGTTGGTGGCACCGAAAAATCAGCGGACGCGCCACTGGCGCCTCCTCGATATGCTTGGCAACAAATGTCTGCTACGCAGCCGCTTGTTTTTCTTACGTGCCTACCATAGTATACCATTATCTCTGTGATGAAAGTATGACATTTTTCTGAAGAAATATGGTATACTTGTTATATTCTTGTTAAAAATCTTTCAAGGGGCTTGAGAGTTTGAAATGTAAACAGCTGTGAAATTTGTGTCTAACATGTAAAAAAGCAGTATAGAGGACATTACAATATTCAGGGGGAAAGAAGATGTATCAGAAGTACAGCATTGGAACCATGGCAAAACTGATGGGTATCTCGGCAGAGGCGATCCGGTATTATGAGAGCAGGAATATTATCAGTCCGGTCCGTGACCCGGAAACAGGCTACAGATATTATAATACCTGGGATTTTCATATGCTTTTAAGGGCCAGACACTACCAGAACTACGGTTTTTCCCTGGAGGAAATAGCAGAACTGTTCAGAAGCCATGAATTGGCGGATATACGGGGAAAAATGGTGGATCAGGAGGAGATGATCCAGCAGGAGATCATCCGTCAGATGAACCTTTTAAAGAGGATCAGGCAGAGTCAGCAGGTGCTTCAGGATGCAAAAGAAAGTGTTGGAAAGTTCAGAATCGAGGAACGACCAGGCATTTACCGCATGAATACCCAGAAAAACTATACTTTATTTAAGAAGAAGGAACAGCTGGATCTGATCTCAGAATGGACGGAAAAAGAGCCTTTTGTATTCTCATGTGCGGTATTTTATCAGAAAAATATTGAAAATGGAGAGTCAGAGTTTGATTTTGGAATGGGACTTCGGGAAGAGTATGCACAATTTTTAAATGTAAAAGAGTCAGACCTGGTACAGTATTATCCGCCTTGTCCCTGTGTCCATACCTGTGTTCCGTCCCGGTCAGGAAAGTATCTGTCACTGGAGAGTTTACAGGAAGGTTTCCGGTATTTAAAGCAGAATGGATTAAGCCTTGCGGGGGATATTGTGACGCAGGTAGCATGTATGACTAAGCCGGAAGAGGAGTATTTTAACTGGCATATTGTGTGGTTTCCAATTAAAGAAGCATAGGAGAGAACAGGAAAAAACTGGAAACGGATAAATAAAAGAGTTATCATTGTTAAGAATCCTACAAATTTATTGAAAAATGATTTTGCAGAGTGCACTAAAACACTCTGCATTTTTTGTGCAAAAATCCAACTTGACCTTAAAACCACTTTAATTGTTATAGTAGTGGCAGATGAGCAAGTTAAAAAAATAACAAACACATTTAAACCACTTATAAAAGTGAAAGGGGAAAAAGGTCATGAGTGAACAGAAGAAAACAGTATTGATCACCGGAGGAGCTATGGGACAGGGACGTGCCCATGCAGTTAAGTATGCACAGAACGGATTTAACGTAGTTCTGGCAGATATGCTGGATCCGGAAGATGAAAGATTCCAGGAAACCATTAAGGAATTAAATGAATTAGGCGCTGACGTTTTAGCTGTTAAGGCAAACATCTGCAGCACTCCTGATATGGAAAACTTATTTGCAAAGGCATGGGAGAAGTTCGGACGCTTAGATGTAGTTATCGCAAACGCAGGCGTTATCAACTTTGGAAATACCTGGGAACTGACAGATGAGCAGGTAGAGAAGGTTATCAACATCGACCTGATTGGTACCTGGAGAACTGACAAGTACGCAACACAGTACATGTTAAAGCAGGGCTTCGGAAGAATCATCAACATCGCTTCTACCAGCGGTCTTTACGGAACACCAAAATTAGCTACCTACTGCATGGCTAAATGGGGCGTTTTAGGTCTGACCAAGACTCTGGCAAAAGAAGTTGGAAGCAAGGGAATCATTGTTAATGCTCTCTGCCCAACCAAGGTTAAGACTCCAATGTGCGAGACTCAGAGCTATGTAGAGTTCATCAACGAGCTGACCGGAAAGAACTTCAAGGATTACAAGGAAATGTACGCAGGCGTTCCTTTCCTGGATGTAGAAGATATTTCCGATATGGTTTACTGGCTTGGAACCAGCCGTGCAGCTGGCAAGTTCAACGGCAGAGATGTTGCCCTGGATCTGGGAACTCTTCAGTGCTAATCACTGAATAAAAATGGACATGCTGCCAGATGGCGGCATGTTCATGAATAAAAGCAAACAGAAGTTGGGGACAAAAGAAAAATGGGTAATTTTGGTTTTAAGAATGTATCAAAGAGAAACAAGATTGATCTGATGGAGTATCTTTGCTATGGACTGGGAGATTTCTCCTTCTGCTTCATTTATGGAGCCATCGGTTCTTACATTGTTTTCTTTTATACAGATGTGGCCTGCATCAGCGCAGCTACAGTAGGAACGGTGCTTTTAGTCAGCAAGATCTTTGATGGTATTTCCGATATGATGATGGGATATATCATTGAAAATGTCCATTCACCGCTGGGAAAAGCAAGGCCGTGGCTATTATGGATGGTAATTCCGTACTGCATCGGCTGTGTGCTGTTATTTACAGTACCGAATTTCAGTGAAACAGGAAAGGTTATATACGCATTTATTTCTTATAACCTGATGGCAACCTGTATTTTCACTTCCATGAACGTGCCATACGGCGTTTTAAGCAGCGTTATGACAAACAAGCAGAACGAAAGAGCGCTTCTTTCTATCAGCCGTGCAAGCTTGGGAGCTTTAGGTGTATTCGTGATCAGCTCTTATGCGCCGGATCTGGTAGAAAAGTTTGGCGGCGGACCTGCCGGCTGGCAGAAAACATTCCTCTTAGTAGGAATCGTTTCTATCGTACTGTTCTTAATTACGTTCTTTGGATGTAAAGAGCGTGTTGGTTCCGGTGTTATGGAACAGAAAACAGGAAAAAAATCTTCCTTATCTTTATTACAGGGAGTGAAGATCCTGTTTGCAAACAAATACTGGTTCATCATGCTGATGGTCAACATTTTCTATACTGCAATGACCAGTCTTTACGGCATGAACATGTATTTCGCAAAATATGTTATGCAGGATGCAGGTTACAATAAGACCATGATGATGTGTTCCACATTCGCATCCATTCTGGTTCCTCTGCTTCTGATCCCGGTTGTACAGAAAATCGGAAAACGTAATGTGGCTCTTTACGGAGGCGCAGGAATGGGAATTGCAGGACAGGTTGTTCTGATCCTGTTTGCTGAGCAGTCCATGGGACTTATGTATCTGGGACTGATCCTTCGTGGAATGGGTGTTGCATGTATTTCCGCTACCAAGTTTGGTATGATCGCAGACAGTATTGAGTACGGAGAGTACAAGACCGGTACCCGTGCAGAAGGCTTCGTATATTCCGCTGCATCCTTAGGTGTCCGTGTTGGTTCCGCTCTTGCATCTGCAGTCATCGGCTGGGTACTGGGAGCTTATGGATATGACGGCAAGCTGGCAGTGCAGAGTGAAACTGCAATGAAAGGCATCCGTATCATGTTCTATTATGCGCCGTTAGCTGTATTTATTGCTATTCTGGCACTGCTGCTGTTTTATAAACTGGACCGTGAGTATGATGGCATCATGAAGGTCTTAGATGAGCGTCACAAACTTGCGGAACAGGCAAATGCATAAAGTTTTACAAGTCACATTTTTAAGGAGAGTTTAGAGTATGAATATCACAAAAGCAACCCGCTGGAAAGTGTTTGCCGGCGTATGGCTGCAGAGCTTATTTACCTCTGCTACCGCTTATTTCAGTCTGTTTTGTATCCCGTTGACCACAAAGTTTGGATGGAGTGACTCCGCATTCGCTCTGGCATACACCATTTACATGTTTACCTACTCTTTCGTTGGTTTCATCGGTGGTTCCTTAGCTGAGAAGATCAGCCCAAGAAAAACCATTTACATCGGTCTTTGCCTTTTCGCAGGCGGCTGGTTCTTAACTGGTTTTGCTTCCAGCATTCCACAGCTGTATATCTTCTACGGATTAATGGCTGGTGCCGGCGGCGGTATGATCTATCCGGCATGCCTTCCTACCGCATTAAAGTGGTTCCCTGATCGTTCCGGTTCTATTTCCGGTCTGGTTCAGGCTGGTGCTTCCTGCGGTCCTTTCATCATGAGCCCAATCGCCCAGACTTTGATCGACCATGTTGGTGCACAGATGACCTGCCGTATCCTGGCAATCGTATTCTTAATTGGTGTTGGTATTGCAGCAGCAATGATCGTTCCTTGCCCGGAAGGCTGGACTCCAGAAGGCTGGCATCCTTCAGCTGAACAGGCTAAGGTATTAAAGACAAAAGACTACAGCATGGGTGAAATGGTTAAGACCCCTGTATTCTGGGTACTGTTATTAATGTTCATTTTCGCAAATGCAGCTGGAACCATGATGGTTTCCTTCACAAGCCCTATCGCACAGCGTCAGGTTGGTCAGACTGCAATGACCGCTGCATTATGTGTATCCATTGTGACACTGGCAAACATGTGCGGACGTATTGGATTTGGTTTCATCTACGACTTTTTAAAGGGCTGGAAGAGCCTGATCCTGTTAATGGTCATCAATGGAGCTTCCATGTTAATGCTGACACAGGCAACTACACTTCCATACTTTATTGTATGCATCGTTTTAGTAGGCTTCTCCTTCGGCGGACTGTTAGTAGTATTCGCACCAATGGTACGTATGATCTTCGGTTCCAAGTTCTACAACCGTAACTACGGACTGATCTTCATCGGCTATGGTATCGGCGCTTTCGTAGGACCTAAGATCAGTGCTTACTTCTATGATACCACCGGCCAGTACACCATGGGCTTCATCGGATCTGCATTATTAGCAGTTGCAGCTATCGTACTGATCGTGATCGCTCAGAAAATGGCAGCAAAGATGGAAAATGCACAGTAAGAGATAAAGTTACAGTTCAGCCATGATGTCTTCTTGTTTCCATATTTATGAAAACAAGAAGCTTGGTGGTTCCACCATATGCTGATTTGAACGTGAAGGTGCTTATGCAAGTTTACTTGCAACACACTTTCTCATTCAAACCAGCGCATGGCTGAACTGTAACAATTAAATGATAAAATTTTCCAGAAACCCTGGAAACCGGTACAGCTGTGTACCTGGTTTCCGGGGTTTTTTAAAATAAAATGCTTGAAGCATATGCCCTTCTGCCTTATAATAACAGGGAAAGACCCGGAAGGTTATATGATTTCTGGGCTATTTTTTTGAAAATGTACTCTCAGAATCTTCGTGTGCTTGATTTTGCGAGAAGATTTTTTGTCAGTTGTGCCCAAATTTCTGAGGCGTACGCGGTGCGTACGTTGATGAAATTCGGGTGCAACTGGCGGAAAATCGGCCGCAAAGGCAAGTGCATGAAAGACTCTGAGAGTACATAAAAAGGAAATGAGGATAAGACAGAATGGAAATAAAAGCACAGATCACCAAAAAACTGCAGAAATACAAAGCGGATGAGATCAAAACTCTGTATCAGCTGATGCTCAGAGTATTATCCGGCAATGATGATTTCCGCATGGTACAAAATGCAGACACAGATGATCTGCGTCCTGTGATCGAGGGAGAGACAGGAGAAAAGATCGACTTTGCAATGGAGACCATTATTTCAGGTGCCTCACTGAAAGTGTGGCAGGACATCCAGGCAGAGGAAGCAGAAAAGGTAAAATTAAAGAAGGCAGACAGGATCGAGAGAATTGCTTCTGTTATGAGTGATGATACTTTATTTGAAGGTTTCTGCCTGGCTTTTTATGGAAAAGATGAGATGCTGGCAGTTCTCTGTGATGAGTATGGCTGTCTGGAAGCTTATAAAGCTTTGGTACAGGATACTGTATATAGAAAGAGAAGAGCTTATATGCGTATGCTTTCTGACTATGTACTGGCAGCGTCCCACCTGTATGGTGTAGTGGCTCTTCATGACCTTGAGCTTCTGCTGCGCCATTATGAAAAGAATCTGGATGATTTTGAGGGCTATGTAAGAAACGAAGGAAGCTATAAAAATACCATTCTTTTCCAGCCACGCTATTTAGGTCTTTGTACTTTACAGCAGCTGATCGGAAATTCAGTTCCGGAGGTACTGACTACCATGGACGGTCTGTTTGTACATCCTTCTTTTACAGAAGATTTCCGGAACGAACAGAAGGAAATGGTAAAGGCATTTGCAAAAAATGGCGGCCAGAATGTGGGAGAAAAGGATTTCGACCAGTTTTTTGCAGCTGCAGGGGAGAAAACTTCCTACAGAAAGCTGCTGCGTGACACCATGGACAAGCCAATGTATCTGCCAACAAAAGAAGAATTTTTAAAATATGTAAACGAAGATTACCATGTGATCTCCCCGGCAGAAAAGAACTTACGTAACTACCTGAAGGGAAAATATGGAAAAGAATTAGAAGCAGCAGCACAGGCGGCAGGAACTACCCCGGAGGTATACTTAGAAGCTTTTATCGCAAAGCTGCGTGATTTAGGCACAGATGTAGGAAAAGGCGGAGCAGAGCCAGATCCTCAGGCGCAGATCCAGTTTGTTTTAACCACATTAAGACAGATGGGCGCTGCTTTTGAGAACATCGAAGACGCAAAAGAACCACTGCGCTATGCAATGGAACTGTCCAGTGCAGAGCATTTATGGTGCAACCGTGGATTTAGCGCAGACGGACTGGCAGTGCGTATGGCTGCAGAAAAGAAAAATACGGACATTGCAGCCGGTCTTTTAAATCAGGGCAGGGCAAATGGACAGGTAGTCCGCAAGACCACGAAAATCTATCCAAATGATCCATGCCCATGCGGAAGCGGCAAAAAGTATAAGAAGTGCTGCGGAAAGAATCAGGCATAAAATATGAATCAATACGAGATCTTGAAGCATTATTTTGGATATGACACCTTCAGGGATGGACAGGAAAAACTGATCAATGCGATCCTGGAAGGAAGAGATGTCCTTGGCATCATGCCAACGGGAGCAGGAAAATCCCTATGCTATCAGATACCGGCACTTATGATGGGCGGGATCACACTAGTGATTTCGCCTCTTATATCCTTAATGAAAGATCAGGTAAGCAACTTAAACCAGGCAGGTATCCTGGCGGCTTATTTGAACAGTTCCCTTACACCTGGTCAGTATCGCAAAGTACTGGAATTAGCCAGAATGGGAAGATATCCTATTATATATGTAGCGCCGGAGCGCCTGGTGACGGAAGACTTTCTACGGTTTGCCTTAGATCCTCAGGTAAACATTTCCATGGTGGCAGTGGATGAGGCACACTGCGTTTCTCAGTGGGGACAGGACTTTCGGCCAAGTTATTTAAAGATCGTAGATTTTATCAAACGTCTTCCCAAGCGTCCTGTAGTCAGTGCTTTTACGGCTACTGCAACTGCAGAGGTAAGAGACGATATTATAGATATCCTTATGCTTCAGGAACCGGAGGTTTTAACCACCGGTTTTGACCGGACCAACCTGTATTTTGGAGTACAGACTCCAAAGGACAGATACCAGGCATTGGTGGAGTTATTAGAGCAGCATAAGTCGGAAAGCGGCATTGTGTACTGTCTCACCCGCAAGATCGTGGAAGAAGTATGTGAAAAGCTGATCAAAGAAGGCTTTTCCGTTACCCGCTATCACGCAGGCTTAAGCGATGCAGAGCGAAAGCACAATCAGGAAGAGTTTATTTATGATAATGTGCGGATCATGGTAGCTACCAATGCCTTTGGAATGGGAATCGACAAGTCAAATGTGCGCTTTGTCATCCATTATAATATGCCGAAAAATATGGAATCCTATTACCAGGAAGCAGGAAGAGCCGGCCGTGACGGGGAACCGGCGGAGTGCATCCTTCTTTATGGGGGACAGGACGTGATCACCAATCAGTTTTTCATTGACCATAACCAGGATAATGAGGCTTTGGATCCTATGACAAGGCAGCTGGTCATGGAACGTGACAGGGAGCGTCTCAGGAAAATGACCTTTTACTGCTTTACCCATGAGTGTCTGCGGGATTATATCCTCCGCTATTTTGGAGAATACGGCAGCAATTACTGCGGGAATTGTTCTAATTGTCTCACACAATTTGCAAATACTGATATAACGGAAATGGCAAAAGCACTGCTTTCCTGTATTGAAACCAGCAGACAGAGATATGGGGCAACGGTGATCATTGATACAGTCCATGGAGCAAATACAGCCAAGATCCGGGGCTATGGGATGAATGAAAATCCAGAGTATGGTTCACTGGCCAAGGTGCCGGTATACCGTCTGCGTCAGATCTTAAACCAGCTGCAGTTAGAGGGCTATCTTACAGCTACCAATGATGAGTATGCCATTTTGCGTCTGACACCAAAGGCTGCATCTGTATTAAATAATGAAGAAACAGTGTGGATGAAGCTGGCAAAAGAGCAGACAAAGAGTGAGCAGGAAACACAGAAGAAGAGCCGGAAGAAAAGAAAAGCTGTGGCCGGAGCCGGAGATTTTACAGAGGCAGAGGAAACCTTATTTGAAACACTGCGAAAGCTTCGGGCACAGATCGCAAAAGAAGAAAAAGTTCCGCCGTATATTGTATTTTCGGATAAAACACTGGCCCACATGTGTATTATAAAGCCTGTAAATAAGGAAGAAATGCTTTCTGTGTCCGGCGTGGGAGAGTTTAAATATGAGAAATATGGGGAACGTTTCCTGGCAGCAGTAAGAGAGCAGGCATAAAACTGTGATATAAAACGGACATGTCACCTGACGGTGACGTCACCATAGATGAAAGTCAGAAGGAGAAAAAATATGGAAGAGAACAGGATAAACAGTGCTGACGCTGGCGAAAACACAGGCACAGCAGGTACATCAGAAACTCCTCACAAGCGCCGCGTCCGCTACAAAGGCACTCATCCAAGGTCCTATAAAGAAAAATACAAAGAACTGCAGCCGGAAAAATACGGGGATACCATTGCAAAGGTCATCAGCAAAGGAAGTACACCTGCAGGTATGCATATTTCTATTATGGTAAAGGAAATTTTAGATTTCCTGAATATCCAGCCTGGACAGACCGGACTGGATGCAACTTTGGGATATGGTGGTCATACCAGCCATATGTTAGCCTGCTTAAAGGGCGAAGGCCATATGTATGCTCTGGATGTGGATACCATTGAAATGGAAAAAACCAGAAAACGCCTGGCTGATAAAGGCTTCGGGCCGGATATTTTAACTATTAAGCATTTAAACTTTGCCAATATTGACCAGGTGGCAGAGGAAGCTGGCGGTTTTGATTTTGTTCTGGCAGATCTGGGAGTTTCTTCCATGCAGATCGACAATCCGGACAGAGGATTTTCCTTTAAAAATGAAGGACCGCTGGATCTGAGACTGGACCCGTCTAAGGGAGAGACTGCAGCGCAGCGGTTAAAAGAGCTGAATTTTGAAGAATTAAAGGGAATGCTCATCGAAAACTCAGATGAGCCATATGCAGAGCAGATCGCAAGAAAAGTGATGAATGAGAAGAAGCATGGCAGACCTATTGAGACAACCACCCGGTTAAAAGAAGTGATCGAAGAGGCTCTTTCTTTCCTGCCGGAAGCAGAGAAAAAAGAGACAGTAAAGAAGTCCTGCCAGCGTACCTTCCAGGCACTGCGTATTGACATTAACAGTGAATTTGAAGTGTTGTATGCATTTTTAGATAAACTTCCAGGCGCATTAAAACCAGGGGGAAGAGCTGCCATCCTTACCTTCCATTCCGGGGAAGACCGTCTGGTAAAGAAAGCCTTTAAAGAAGGCTTAAAAGCCGGGATCTACAGCGAGATCAACCAGGATGTGATCCGCCCAACAGCAGAAGAATGCGCGAAAAATGGAAGGGCCAAGTCTACAAAGCTTCGCTGGGCAGTAAAGGCGCAGGCGTAAGTGCAAAATTAAAAGCGTGTTATATGTAAAAACCGGCAGCTTTTTATCATTCCCAGAAGATATCTTAATGTGATGAAGTGTAATGCAACAAGGAATTCATTAAAATTGATATTGGATCTGAAACAGGGAATGAAATAAGCTGCCGATTCATCCGTTCATATAGATAATGCAGAAGAAGGCAGTTTTATTGCAAAAATAAGCTGCCTTTTATTGCCAGTGCATTTAAACTGTGCTAAGATATGAGTTGTTTTGGTTGCTGGAACAGCAACGTGTTTTATACGAAAGAGAGGAAATGATGGTGACTGCATATCTGATCGTCTGCCCGTTGGTATTTCTGGCAGGTCTTGTAG
>JBNMGK010000286.1:0-3834 GCA_050872205.1 Enterocloster sp. | reverse complement strand
TGTTTCCCCAATGCTTACCTACATAATATTTTACTTCCATGTCTATTTCTCCTTAATAATTCTCTTCACGTCCTTCAACATAACTCTGCGGATGATTGCATACCGGACATACTTCCGGTGCTTTTGTTCCTACTACAATATGTCCACAATTACGACATTCCCATACTTTCACTTCGCTCTTTTCAAATACCTGGGCTGTTTCAATGTTCTTAAGAAGAGCGCGGTATCTTTCCTCATGATGCTTTATATTATTTATACAAGTCAATATAATTGTATATTATTTTCCGACTTTTCTCAATTAGATTTTTTAAAACAAATAAACTCTTTCAGCTTATCTACATCTGTATTTAAAACAAGCTCTGCCGGGAAATCCACTTCCTGTAAAAATGCCACTGCCTCTGCAAAACGCCCTACATAGTCCGGGTCATGGGCATCGGAGTCAATAATGATCGGGGACTGATATTTTTTACAGAGTTCGGTCATAGTCCTGTAATTTTCCACACAGTTTAAACGCTGGTCCGGCTTTAAAAAAGAACTGTTGTTGACTTCCAGCGCCACATGATATTCTTTTGCTGCCAGCACCAGCTGCTCATAATCAAGAGGTGTATGGTCATCGTCCGGATGAGACACAAAGAATACCTTTTCATTTTTCATACAGGAAATGAGATTGTCCGTATTTTTCTCTCTTCCCACATTTTCATAGCACAAAGTGTGGATCCCTACGATCCCATAATCCAGTCTGTCCACGTACTTCTGAGGCAGAGAAAGTGTCCCATCGTTTAAAACATTGATCTCACAGCCATAGATCATTTCCACCCCATATAAATTCCTGGGCGCTACTGCAAAATTGGAAAAATAAATAGGTTCACAGGTTCCTGGAATGCCAGGGCCATGTTCACTGACTCCCAGCAGTTTTATCCTTCCTTTTTCAGATGCCGACTTCGCCATTTCCCGTATGGTGCCGTAAGCATGCCCGCTGGCGCAGGAATGAGTGTGGATATCTGCTTTTAGATCCTCTATGCGTAATATTGTTCCCATTGCTTTGTCCTCCTTGCAAACAGGATTTTCCCTTGTCATATATCCACATGCTAGCACATTTCATGACTGCCTGCAAATTTATACTTCTACCTTTATAATAAATTAATGCAACGCTGTCGCACTTTTTTAAGGGTATAATAAACAAAACTGCCGTCAGATCACCATAATCTGACGGCAGATAAATTTTATCCACTTTATTTTCTTTATTTACATTGGTCCCCAGTTCATTAATACAGATACCAGGATAAGTCCCCAGCCAACTACGGTTTCAATGAGGATAAATTTCCATGCCCACTTTGCCCATTTTACCCAGGACAGACGTCCAAAGGCAAGACCTGCCATAAGAGTACCAGAATGAGGATAAAGCATATTGGTAAAGCCATCGCCTAACTGGTATGCCAGGATCGTACTCTGCTGTGAAATTCCAAGAACAGAAGCAGTAGGACTGAGGATCGGCATTACAGTGGCTGCCTGGCCTGAACCTGATACAATAAAGAAATTAACAAAAATGTTAATGCAGTTCATTACTACGGCAGCTACAGGTGTCGGCAGATTCTGCATCAGTGTACATAACGCATGTACGCATGTATAAACGATATTTCCACTGCTCATTACCACGCCAATGGAAGATGCAATACCAATAAACAACGCGCCAAATGCAATGTTTGTACAGCCTTCTACAAAGTATTCAGCCATCTGATTTGGGGTATATCCATAAACAGCACCAGAAAGAATACCTGCGATCATGAAAATGCCAACCATTACAGCAAAGGTACACTGACCTTTTGCCACACTGTAGACCAGACTTGCAAAAGCGCCTAAAAATACCAGCAGTACAAGGATCCTGCGAGGTGTTACTTCCTCCATGTCCATATGTTCTGTAGGCTGTACCACTTCCATATCACCATAAACAACACTTGCCTGTGGATCACGCTGTATCTTTTTTATATAACTGATAATATAGATTGCTGTAACTACCCAAAGTATCATAATACAGAAAGAACGATATTCCCATCCAGAATAAAGAGGAAGTCCTGCGATCGTCTGGGCTGTTGCAGTTGTAGATGTTCCAAAAGGAGCCAGTGAGAAGCCAGCACTCATTCCAAGTAATACAAGAGCTACACCAACAATGGCATCACCCCCCAGAGCGTATCCTACTGTGATCCCCAGCGGAACAAATGCAATGTTCTGTTCAGCCAGTCCCATTGCTCCCAATAACATAAATGGAACCATAAATAAAGGAACTGCAATATAAAGACGCTTTTTGCAAAGAGCCGCTACACGGCCAATGGTAGCATCCAGCGCTCTGGTATGGTTAATAATGGATATTGCACCTGTAATGAGAAACGCTGCAAAAATCAGTTCTGCACGGCTGACCATAGCCTGTTCTATGGACAGTATCATCTGCCAGAGACTCACCGGAGTCTGCTCTATATAATGGAAACTTGCCGGATCTACCACATTTCTTCCATTTACTTCTATCATGTCATAGGTTCCAGCAGGGATGATCCAGGTTGCAATGGTTGCAAGCAACAACAGAGCCATTATGATCACATAAACATGCGGCACAGCAAATTTTCTTTTTTTCATTTGTAAATTCCCCCTTGATTTTATCAGATTGCTACTGGCATTCCATTACATACTGAACAAAAACGCGGCTTCCATTGATCAAAGCAGCCTCATCAATCAGGAAATCACTTGCATGAAGTTCCTGTACGCAGTTCTTTTCTGCATTTCCTGTTCCCAAATGGAAAATGGCTCCTGGTTTTTTTCTGGAAAAATGAGCAAAATCTTCTGAGCTCATCCTGTGGCTGATATTCTGCACATTGGAGGCCCCCAAACTGTTTACTGCCGCTGTTCTGATCCGTTCTGTAACCTGAGGATCATTGATAACCGGATAAGTACTGATTCTGTCATCAAAGCTTACTTCTCCGCCTAATTCTTCTGCTGCATGACGGCAGATCATCTTAATGCGGGAATCCAGAAGTTCTTCTATCTCCATGTCATAAAAACGCAGGGAGATCAGCATCTTAGCTTTATCTGCAATAATGTTGTGTGCAGTTCCGCCCTGAATACTAGATATAGAAAGAACATGTTCACTGAATGGACTTAACTCACGGCACTTTGCCATGTATATCCCCATATAGGCTTTTACCGCCATTGCCAGAGCATCATGTCCCTTTTGTGGCTGAGTTGCATGAGATGATACTCCATGAAATGTCACTTCATAGGGATGGCATCCCGCCTGGAACGGACCTGCGCATACTCCAACCTGTCCACAGGGGATCTCATTATTTACATGAAGAGCGATGATCTCATCAATATCATCCATTACCCCATGTTCCACCATCATCCCGGCGCCGCTGACCGCTCCTTCCTCAGAAGGCTGGAACAAAAGCTTTACCCGGCATTTCAGCTTGCTTTCATTCCTTTTTAGTACCCGCGCAGCTCCTAAAAGCATCGCTGTATGACCATCGTGTCCACAGGCATGCATTTTTCCAGGATTACGTGAGGCAAACTCCAAACCTGTGTTTTCTTCTACTGGCAGCGCATCCATATCTGCCCGCAGACCGATGGTTTTGCCCGTGCAGTTTTCATTCAGTGCTGCTACTACACTACAGGTTCCATACTGCTCCGTATAGCTGATGCCCATAGAATCCAATTCCTGTTTTACCAGTTTTACGGTATTGGGAAGTTCAAAATCCACCTCCGGATACATATGCAGTCTGCGCCGTATCTCAATCATATACTCTTCATCTTCCGGCAAAAATCCCATTTCTCCTGACATCCTTTTCC
>JBNMGK010000014.1:0-20502 GCA_050872205.1 Enterocloster sp. | reverse complement strand
GTTTTAACAACTCATTTGTTCCTATCTTGAAAGGAGATTTATACATATGTCTACATTCTTTGTAAACGGCAAGTCTGTGACAACCTCAGGCAGGCAGTCCCTGTTACGGTTCCTGCGTGATGAGCTGAAGCTGACTTCCGTAAAGGACGGATGCAGTCAGGGTGCCTGCGGTGCCTGTACCGTTATCATTGACGGTGAGACCTGCCGTGCCTGTGTGCCTACCACGGACACATTAGAAGGCCGCAATATCATTACCGTAGAAGGTCTTACTGACTGGGAATCCAAAGTTTATACCTATGCCTATGGGGAAGCAGGCGCTGTACAGTGCGGTTTCTGTATTCCTGGTATGGTTATGTGCACCAAAGCACTGTTAGATAAAAATCCAGATCCTACGGAAGCTGAGATCCGCTATGCCATTCGCAATAACTACTGCCGCTGCACCGGTTATGTAAAGATCATTGCCGCTATCCGCCTTGCTGCCAAGATCATGCGTGAAGGTGTGATCCCTAAAGACAGCGCTGATGACTGGAAGATCGGTTCCAGAGTCCATCGTCTGGACGTAGATGAAAAGGTTTTAGGATATGGCAAATATCCAGACGACTTCTATTTTGACAATATGTGCTACGGCTCCGCAGTACGAAGCAAGTATCCAAGAGCCCGTGTACTTTCGATTGATATTTCTGCAGCAAAAGCTCTTCCTGGTGTTGTAGCTGTACTCACTGCCGAGGATGTTCCTGGTGAAAATCTGGTTGGCCACTTAAAGCATGACCAGTACACACTGATCCCGGTAGGCGGTCTGACCCATTATCTTGGAGACGCCATTGCCCTGGTAGTTGCTGAAGACAGAGAAACTCTGGAAAAAGCAAAGAAACTGGTAAAGGTTGAGTACGAGGTACTTCCGGCTGTCCACAACATTGAAGAAGCAGCTGCACCAAATGCGCCTTTAGTATATGATGAAGAAACTTCCAATGTACAGGCTTACAAGCACGTCTGTCGCGGCAACGCTGAGGAAGCCATCAAAAACGCAGCTCACGTTATTTCCCATCACTTTGAGACTCCATGGACAGAGCATGCTTTCCTGGAGCCAGAATGTGTTGTTTCCTATATGGATAGTGACGGCGATGTTTTCCTGATCACCACAGACCAGTCTTCCCATACTACTCTTCACGAATGTACCAGACTGTTAGGAACCCAAAAAGTCAAGGTCCAGAACGCCCTGGTTGGCGGCGGTTTCGGTGGCAAAGAGGATATGTCTGTTCAGCACCATGCTGCACTGATGACCTACTGCACAGGCCGCGCTGTAAAGGTAAGCCTTACAAGAGCAGAATCCCTTCTGGTACATCCAAAACGCCACCACTTTGTTATGGATTTCACTATGGGCTGTGATGAAAACGGCAAGATCATGGGTGTTAAGGCAAAAGTTGCCTCTGACACCGGTGCTTTCGCTTCCCTTGGCGGCCCTGTTCTGGAACGTGCATGTACCCATGCTGCAGGTCCTTATGCTTATGAAAACTTTGAGATCGAAGGAACTGCTTATTATACAAACAATCCGCCAGCCGGTGCTTTCCGCGGTTTTGGTGTAACACAGACCTGCTTTGCAACGGAAACGCTTCTGAACATGATGGCTGATGAGATCGGCATTACTCCATGGGAGATCCGCTACCGCAATGCCATCCGTCCAGGCGGTGTTCTTCCAAATGGACAGATCGTTGATAACTCTACCGGTCTGGTGGAGACACTGGAAGCTGTAAAAGAGGAATATGACGCTGCTGTAGCTGCCGGAAAAGCGGTTGGCCTTGCCTGCGCTATGAAAAATGCCGGCGTAGGCGTTGGTATCCCTGACTGGGGCCGTGTAAAGCTGATCGTAGAAAATGATGCAAAACTGCATATTTATACCGGTGCTTCCTGTATCGGTCAGGGACTTGGTACCGTTCTGGTACAGATGGTAGTTACCAACACAGACCTGACAAGAGACCAGATCGTTTATGAGCGGAGTAATACATGGATCGCACCTGACTCCGGTGATACTTCCGGTTCCCGTCAGACTTTAGTTACCGGTGAAGCCTGCCGCCGCGCCTGTGAAAAGGTAATGGAAGCAAAGAATGCCAGCGAACATCATTCCTTAGATGACCTTAAGGGTCAGGAATTCTATGGTGAATACCTTGCAAAGACAGATCCTTTAGGTGCTGATGTTCCTAACCCTGTATCCCACGTAGCTTATGGTTATGCTACTCAGATGTGCATTGTTGATCCAAAGACAAAAAAAATCGAGAAAATGGTTGCTGCCCATGATGTAGGTAAAGCTGTAAACCCATTATCCTGCGAAGGACAGATCGAAGGCGGCGTGGTTATGTCCATGGGATATGCTTTAAGAGAACGCTATCCAATTGATGACAACTGCAAGCCTATTGAAAAATATGGTTCTTTAGGTCTCTTCCGTGCTCACGAAGTACCTGAGATCGAAGCCATTGTTATTGACAAACCTGGTCTGAATGTAGCCTGCGGAGCTATTGGTATTGGAGAGATCACTTCTATCCCTACTGCCCCTGCTATTACAGACGCTTACTATCGCTGTGACGGAGAGCGCCGCTACAGCCTTCCAATTTCTGGAACACCTTACGAAAGGAGGTTCTAATCATGGCTGTTAAAAAGAAATTTCCATATCGTTCTGCTTTTGTAGCCTGCAACGGCGGCTGTCATGTAACAGAAGGATCCAGCTGTTCCTATGGCTGTCTCGCCTGCGGAAAATGTGTGGAAAGCTGTAAATTTGGTGCCATTCATCTGAATGAATACGGCATTGCAGAGGTAGATGAGGAAAAATGCATTGCCTGCGGACGATGCGTGAGAGAATGTCCTCAGCACATCATCCATTTACATGACTGCGCCAACACCATTGCTGTTAAATGTTCCAACAAAGATAAAGGCAAAGATGCAAGAACGGTCTGTTCTGCAAGCTGCATCGGCTGCGGCATCTGCGAAAAGACCTGTACTGCCAGTGCCATCCATGTAGAAGACAACTGTGCAGTGATCGATGAGGCTTCCTGCTTAAGCTGCGGTATGTGTGCTGTAAAATGTCCACGGCATGCGATTTATGATTTACGAGGGATTTTTACAAAAGTAAGATAGATATAGCTGGACCCCCGCCTATCGGCGGGGGTTCGTGCATATGCGTAGAGTTTTCCCGCTGTTGGCGGGCTTTTGTGCATATACCCATGATTTCCCGCCGTCAGGCGGGGAAAATCCATCACCATAGCAAAAAACGGGCCCGGCAGCCACATCAGTCAGCTGCCAGAGCCCGTTTTTCTCACTCTACTTTACAGAGCATATTTTCCTCTCTTCAGGAACTCGCCCTTCTTCTCTTCTACCACTTTTCCGTCCTTTACAGCCTGAAGTCCACGTAAGAACACGCTTTCCACTCTTCCCGTCACTTTTGTGCCTTCAAATGGTGCATAATCTACGTTCTGAACCTGATCCTTCGCTGTGATCACATCTTCTACGCCTGTGCGCATGATCACAAGGTCTGCATCACTTCCAGGAGCGATCACACCCTTTCTCGGGTATAAGCCATACAGTTTTGCAGGATTTTCAGAGAGAACACGGCACATATCCTCTTTTGTGATACGGCCCTTGTCTACACCATAAGTATAGATCAAAGTTCCTCTTGTCTCAGCACCTGGCATACCGCCTGGAATCTTGGTAAAGTCGCCTTCTCCTAATTTCTTCTGCTCTGTGGTAAAGCTGCAGTGGTCAGTAGAAACAGTCTGAATCGTACCATCTGCCAGACCTTTCCATAAGCAGTCCTGATCTTCTTTCTTTCTTAAAGGCGGCGCGCACACATATTTTGCACTTTCAAAGCCAGGAAGCTCATAAAGACTGTCATCCATAAGCAGATACTGTGGACAGGTCTCCACATAAACCTTCTGTCCTCTCTTGCGGGCCTGTGCGATCACATCATAGCCTTCTTTACAGGTCAGATGTACCACAACCACCGGAACTTCTGCTACTTCTGCCAGACGTAAAAGTCTTCCAATAGCTTCTGCTTCTGCTGCTGCCGGTCTTGTCTTTGGATGGCTGGAAACACCCATTTTTCCTGCTGCCTTTGCTTCTTCCTGTAAAGCTGTGATCATACCGCTGTTCTCACAATGTACACCGGTAATACCACCAGTCTCTCTTAATCTCTGTAAGATTTCAAATAATGTCTTATCATCTACCTGGGTATCATAGGTCATATACAGTTTAAAAGAAGTAATTCCTTCATCCATCATATCCTGGACTTCCTTGGAAACAGAAGGATTCCAGTCAGTAATAGACATGTGGAAGCTGTAATCGCAGGAGCACTTTCCGTCTGCCTTCTCATGCCAGTTCTTTAAACCTTCTGCCAGAGTTTCTCCTGGATACTGGGTTCCAAAATCGATAATGGTAGTGGTACCGCCTCTTAAAGCAGCCTTTGTACCAGTAGCAAAATTATCTGCTGTTACAGTTCCTGCTACATGCAGATCAAAATGAGTATGTGCATCAATAAATCCAGGGAAGATCAGGCATCCTGTGGCATCCATCTCCTTATCTCCTGGCTGTGCCAGCTTTTTAATTTCTTCTGCTGTGCCTGTAGCTGCAATCTTTTCCCCATCAATAAGGATATCTGCAGGAAAGCTTCCACTTCCTGTGACTATAGTTCCATTTTTAATGATCTGTCTCATATTTATCCAGCCTCCTTTATAATTATAATAACAGCTCATAGCAGCCTTCTGTTTGGATCTGCTCTGCGTTGATCAGCTGCTCCAGAGAAACTCTGTCCGCAACTGGTGCACACCAGGCCATTCCGCAGCCTGCGCTGATCTGCCTGGGAACCGGGATCAGACGTCCAGGAGCCGCTTTTGCTTTTGCAGCTGCTTCCATTTTCATTGCCATGGTAGTAGTAGGAAACGCAAATACTACCTTCATCGTCTTTTCTCTGGGCATGTTATCTTCCTCTCTAAGCACTTACAGGGCATGACCAAAAAGCCACGCCCCGAAAGTTCTTCACAATATTTTTATTAACCGATCAGCAGATAGCTGTAATCAGAAATTACAGTCTTAATGATCTTCTGGATTCCTTCTGGAACATTCTCATTTGCTGTTCCAACTGTGTAATCCATTACATTGCCTGCTAAACGTACCTTGCAGGTTCCTGCTGCCTTATCAAGAACAGTGAAGCCCTGGTTCTTGCTGTTTTCCATATCTGCTTCATTTGCAAATAAGGTAAACTTGTCAAGATATGGAGCGCTGTCCCACGGGCAGAAGCTGCGGCAGTTGCCACATTCATTACACATATAATCTACATGGATCACCTGATGTTTGTCCATGCCAGGTACTGTTAAGGTTACGTTTGCTCTGTTCGGGCATACCTCTACGCAGTTTTCGCAGATGCTGTTGCAGGAAAGACATCTTCTGCTGTCAGATTCTTCATTTTCCTCAGACAGTTTGCCCTTACGTCCGTAAACAACCTCAGCGTCAGCCATCTTGAAGATATCCTCAGATAAATCTCTTCCGATAATAGCTTCTGCTGCCTTCTTACCATCTCTGATGCCTTCTACAACAGTAGCAGGTCCAAAGAGACCGTCACCGGCAACATAAACGCCCTTTACAGAAGTCTCCAGAGTATTGTGATCAACAACTGGACGTTTCTTTTCGTCTACAGCAATGCCGTTTGCTTCATAGAATGCACCTGGAACCTTCTCACCAACAGCTGCAATTACAGTATCAGCAGCGATCTTAACGATCTCTTCCGTTTCCACAACGCTTCTTCTTCCGCTTGCATCGTAGTCACCTAACTGCATTTTGCGGCAGATCAGTTCGCCATTTTCCAGTTTAACAGGTGCTAACAGCTCTGCAAACTCTACGCCGTCATCAATTGCCATTACTAATTCTTCTTCATCAGCTGGCATATATCTCTTGGTTCTTCTGTAAACCAGAGATACCTTTTCTACGCCTGCATTGCGCTTTGCAGCTCTTGCAGTATCCATAGCTGTGTTGCCGCCGCCGATAACAACAACATTCTTGCCTAAATCTACCTTACCGTCAGTTGCCTTAAACTGTGCCAGGAATTCTAATGCGTTCATAGTCTCCCCAGCTTCCAGTCTCAGTCTTCCTGGTTCAGAAGCACCGATTGCAAGAACAACGTAATCATATTCTTTCTTTAATTCATCAACAGAAGTGATCTCTTTGCCGTTTACCAGCTCTGCGCCCATAGCACGAACCAGTTCAACATCATGGTCGATGGCTTCGTGAGAAATACGGAAGCCTGGGATCACATTGCGTACAACGCCGCCCATCTTTTCTGCCTTTTCAAATACAGTAACCTTCATACCTCCCTTTGCAAGGAAGTATGCAGCTGCCAGACCAGCAGGGCCGCCGCCCACTACAGCTGTCTTCTTATCAGAAGTAACTGCAGGTGCTTTTAATTCTGCCATAACAGCATCGATTCCGCCCTGTGCAGACTCTAACTTGGTTCTGCGGATATCTACAGAAGCCTCGTAGAAGTTTCTGGTACATTTGCTCATACAGTTATGTGCACAAATGGTACCGGTGATAAATGGAAGCGGGTTCTTATTTAAAATAACCTTTAATGCTTCTTCGTACTTTCCTTCACCTGCTAACTGCATGTAACGGGTGATATCCTGATGGATCGGGCATCCTTCCTGACATGGAGCAATAAAGCAGTCTGTTAACGGAACTGGCTTTTTCACCTTTCTGGATGGAAGTGGCTTAACAGCCTTTACATGGTGTTTGTCAGACTTTGCAGCCTCTACCATAGCTTCTACCTTCTCTGCACTTACTCCAGCGAAAGCTGCTGCTTCTTTTGCCTTAAATAACTGTCCGATCTGCTCTAATCTCTCATAGCCGCCTGGCTTTAACATGGTAGTTGCCATGGTTACAGGCCAGATACCAGCGTCTACGATCTTTGTAATATTAAAGTAATCAGCACCACCGGAATAGGAAATACGCAGTTTTCCGTCAAAGTCTTTTGCCAGCTTCTGTGCAACAGACATGGACAGAGCATATAAGGACTTACCGGACATGTACATTTCTTCACTTGGAAGTTCGTTCTGTTTTACATCAACAGGGAAGGTGTTTGTGATCTTAACACCAAATTCCAGTCCCTTCTCATCTGCCAGCTTCTGCAGTCTCTGAAGCATTGGAACTGCATCTGTATACTGAAGGTCATCTCTGAAATGGAAGTCACCAAATGCTACATAATCATAGCCCATGTCATCCATTAATTTTCTTGCATACTCATATCCTAACAGAGTAGGATTGCACTTAATAAAGGTATGTACCTTCTTCTCAGTGAGCAGATAGCTTGCGATACGCTCGATCTCCTGTGGAGGACATCCGTGCAGAGTGGAGAGAGTTGCACAGTTGCAGATTTCAGGGGAGATGCTTTCAACATCCTCTTTTGTCAGGTTCTCGAAACGATCCAGGTTATCTAACAGCCACTGACGGCACTCATTAAAAATTGGTGCTGCAGAAGCATCCTTCATTCCTTCAATAAAACGGTCTACCTTTTCCAGTTTGATACCGTCCAGATCATAACCAACGGACATATTAAACTGGAAGCCGTCCATAGAGCCAAGGCCGTATTCCTTAGCTAATACCTTACAGGCAAACCATGCTTTCACGTACTCATCATATGCCTGTGGCACATAAAGCTCAGTGGACCATTCACAGTTGTAGCACTCATCATCAGCCTTGATACATGGCTTTGCTACCGGAAGGTCTTCACCATCTAACTTCTGAACTGTCTTTAATTCAAAGAAGCGGCTTCCTGCCACATAAGCAGCTACAATATTCTGGGTCAGCTGGGTGTGTGGTCCTGCAGCAGGTCCGAAAGGTGTTTCTAATGTACGTCCAAAGATTTCATATTTCTTGCTCTGATCTGCAACAAATGGTCTTCTGATGCCGAAGATCGCGCCTTTCTTGTGTTCCTCCAGGATCCAGTTCATCATTTTTCCAAAGGGAATGGGTGTCATAATATCGCTCATATTCTATTTCCTCCTTATATATAGCACCCGATCAGGTCCCAGCACCGTAGGGGGGCTTCTGCAAAATTTTTGTATCTTTGCAGAAGCCAGTTTTTATCTTTCAACGGCTCAGCCGCCCGGATATTCCGGTGTGCTGTTTTCCCGCCGCCCTGTAATCGGCTATTACTAATTAATTTACATCAGTTCAACCATGCGCTGGTTTGAATGAGAAAGCGTGTTGCAAGCTCGCTTGCATAAACACTTTCTTGTTCAAATCAGCATATGGTGGATCCACCAAGCTTCTTGTTTTCATGAATATGGAAACAAGAAGCTGGCATGGTTGAACTGTAACATTTACATTATTAACCGTTAATGGAACGTTCCAGCTTCTTAGCCTCTTCTCTTACTTCGTAAAGAACCTTCTCTTCATCAATTCCGATCAGTTCTCTGTCTTTCATTAAGACTTTACCGTTGCAGACTGTGGTAACAACGCTGCGTCCTGTCATGCCGAATAAGATGTGGCTGTTAATATTAGAAGCATCCATAGGTGTTCTCGGTACATAATCTGTAACGATCACATCTGCTGCTGCGCCTTCTTTTAATACGCCTAACTGCTTTTTGAAGTAACGGTTTGCAATCTTAGCATTTCCTTCAAAGAGCATCTGAGGAACTTCACCCCATGCTGCATTTGCGTCACACAGATGATGCTTGTGAAGTACATTTGCTACCTTGTAAGACTCCAGAACATCCTGTGTATAACCATCTGTTCCAAGACCTGTTAAGATACCTCTGTGAACGATCTCCATGGTTGGAGGGCATCCGCAGGCATTACCCATGTTAGATTCAGGGTTATGTACTACCATGGTATCAGTTGCCTTGATCAGTTCCATCTCATGTGGGTTTACATAGATGCAGTGACCAAGTAAAGTCTTGCTTCCTAAGATATTGCAGTCGTATAAACGGTCTACAATGCGCTTTCCATATTTATGTAAGCAGTCATGAAGATCTTCGATACCTTCTGCAACATGGATATGATATCCAACTTCTTCCGGCTTGTTTGCTGCAGCAAATTCCATTGTCTCATCTGAAATGGTAAACTGTGCATGCATACCCATCATACCTGCAAACATATCTGTATCATCTGCTAATGCATGCTTGATCCATCTTGCATTCTCTAATACAGCTTCTCTGGACTTATCCATGCCGTCACGGTCAGATACTTCATAACACAGACAGGCTCTTACACCAAATTCTTTTGCAGCATCTTCAATAGCAAACAGGCTGTCCTTGATCTGGCCAAAGCTTGCGTGGTGGTCAAATACAGTGGTAACACCGTTCTTGATGCTGTCGATAAAAGTAACTCTTGCGCTCTGGCGGGTCTGTTCATTGGTCAGATGACGGTCGATGGTCCACCATAATCCATCTAAGATATCTAAAAATCCGTGAGGATCATATCCTTTAATGCTTAAGCCTCTTGCCATGGCACTGTAGATATGCTCATGTGTATTAATGAAAGCCGGCATGATAACGCCCCCCTTAGCGTCAACAAACTCAGCTTCCGGAAACTCCTTTTTGATCGCTTCCAGAGTTCCTACTTTTTTAATAGTAGTTCCATCAATTGCTACTGCTCCATTCTCGAAAAATGGCTGTCCGGCATCTCTTGTAACCAGACGTCCGTTTCCAATGATCAACATATGGCTCTCTCCTTTTTCTATATAATAACAATGTTGTGGTACCCTTATATTAACACCTGGAAATACCATTTGCAAGGGAAAAATACAATTTTTTTTAGTTGTTCAAAATTTTTTTGTAAAAAACTATTGCAATCTGTTTTTTTTGTGCTATTATGGAATCATAAACAACGCGAAAATGTTTTGCAGATTGTTTATTGTACAAAGTTACCATATCAAAATATGAAAGTCCGAAATTGAGGAGGTTGTTCATGGCATACACACTTGACCTGCTAGAACAGATTGCAGACGGCCTTGCAAGACAGTTCGGACCAGACTGCGAGATCGTGATCCACGACTTAAAACGCCACGACCTGGAACATTCTGTTGTACATATTAACAATGGGCATGTTACCAACCGGCGTGAAGGCGACGGACCATCTAAGGTAGTTCTGGAAACCCTGCACAGGGATCCGGCTTCATTGAAAGACCATCTAGGTTATCTTACCCGCACAGCAAACGGTAAGATTTTAAAATCCAGTACGTTTTTTATCAGAAACCGTGAGGATTCTGCTGTAGATTACATTTTTTCCATCAACTACGATATCACTGGTCTGATGACCATTGAGAGATCCATTAAAGCTCTCATCAGTACAGAAGATCCAAGCGATACCAGACAGCAGCCGGAACAGATCGTACACAATGTAAACGATCTTCTGGATAACCTGATCGAACAGTCCGTAGCTTTAGTCGGAAAACCGGCAGCCCTTATGAATAAGGAAGAAAAAGTGACCGCCATCCAGTTTTTAAATGATGCAGGTGCTTTTCTTATAACAAAATCAGGAGACAAGGTCTCCAAGTATTTTGGAATTTCCAAATTTACTCTGTACAGTTACATTGATGTAAACAGTCGTAAATCATCTTAAGAACTAAAAATTTTTAAGAACCAAAAATTTTAAGGAGGATACAGTAACATGGATCAGAAGATTCTGTGGGCAGTAAACAAGATGCCTAAAACAGATGACAAAAACCTTCCAATTATGGGACTTGAGGAGATCAAAAAGGCACGTACTTTCCACGAGAGCTTTCCTCAGTACAGCGAAACACCATTAACCAAGCTGCCTAACATGGCTTCCTATTTAGGAGTTAAGGAAGTATATGTAAAGGATGAGTCTTATCGTTTTGGTCTGAACGCATTTAAGGTACTGGGCGGATCTTTTGCAATGGCTCGTTACATCGCAAAAGAAACCGGAAAGGATGTTTCTGAACTTCCTTATTCCGTACTTACTTCCGAACAGTTAAGAAAAGAGTTCGGACAGGCTACTTTCTTTACCGCAACAGACGGCAACCACGGCCGCGGCGTTGCATGGGCTGCTAACCGCCTTGGACAGAAGGCAGTTGTACATATGCCAAAGGGAACTACTCAGACCCGTCTTCAGAACATCGCAAAAGAAGGCGCTCAGGTAGATATCCAGGAATTAAACTATGATGACTGTGTTCGTCTGGCTGCTAAAGAAGCTGATGAAACTCCAAGAGGCGTTATTGTACAGGATACTGCATGGGACGGTTACGAAGAGATCCCGGCATGGATCATGCAGGGATACGGCACCATGGCAATGGAAGCCGGCGAACAGTTAAAGGCTCAGGGCTGCGAACGTCCTACCCATATCTTCGTACAGGCAGGCGTTGGTTCCTTAGCTGGTGCAGTTGTTGGTTACTTCTCCAACCTGTATGCTGATAACCCACCTACATTCGTAGTTGTTGAGGCTGAAGCTGCTGCATGTCTTTACAAGGGCGCTGCTGCTGGTGACGGAAAGATCCGCATCGTAGACGGCGATATGCAGACCATTATGGCAGGTCTTGCATGTGGCGAACCAAACACTATTTCCTGGGATATCTTAAAGAACCACGTAAAAGTATTCGTTTCTGCTCCTGACTGGGTTGCTGCAAACGGTATGCGTATGTTAGCTGCTCCTGTTAAGGGCGATGCTCCTATCACCTCCGGTGAGTCCGGTGCTGCTCCATTCGGTGCATTAGCTGCTATGATGACCATGGACGAATACAAAGATTTAAGAAATGACATTGGCCTGGATGAAAATTCCAAGGTACTGCTCTTCTCTACTGAAGGCGATACAGATCCTGATCGTTACAAGAACATTGTATGGAAAGGCCTTGACAAATAACCATTATCATTAAAAAGTCATTGCAAAATAAGAGGAGGATATTTAAAATGAATCTGGATTACGCAAAAATCAAAGAAGCTGCTCAGAATTATCAGAAAGATATGACCAAGTTCTTACGTGAAATCGTAAAGAACCCAGGCGAAAGCTGTGATGAGAAGGCTCACATCACCCGCATCGCTGAAGAAATGAGAAAATTAGACTTCACCAAAGTTGAGATCGATCCAATGGGCAACGTACTTGGCTACATGGGAACCGGCAAGACTCTGATCGCATTTGACGCACATATCGATACTGTAGGTATCGGTAACAGAAATAACTGGAACTTCGATCCATACGAAGGATATGAGAACGAGACCGAGATCGGTGGCCGTGGCGTATCTGACCAGTGTGGCGGTATTGTATCTGCTGTTTACGGTGCTAAGATCATGAAAGACTTAGGCATGCTGTCTGATAAGTACACTGTATTAGTAACCGGTACTGTTCAGGAAGAAGACTGTGACGGTCTGTGCTGGCAGTACATCATCAACGAAGATAAGGTTCGTCCTGAATTCGTAGTTTCCACAGAGCCAACTGACGGCGGTATCTACCGTGGACAGAGAGGACGTATGGAGATCCGTGTTGATGTTAAGGGCGTTTCCTGCCATGGTTCTGCTCCAGAACGTGGTGACAACGCTATCTACAAGATGGCTGACATCCTTCAGGACGTTCGTGCTCTGAATGAGAATGATGCAGCTGATGACAAGGAAGTTAAGGGCCTTGTTAAGATGTTAGACAAGAAGTACAACCCAGAGTGGGAAGAGGCTAACTTCCTTGGACGCGGTACTGTAACTGTATCTGAGATCTTCTTTACCTCTCCAAGCCGTTGTGCAGTTGCTGACTCCTGTGCAGTATCTCTTGACCGTCGTATGACCGCTGGCGAGACCTGGGAAAGCTGCTTAGACGAGATCCGTGCTCTTCCTTCTGTTAAGAAGTATGGTGATGACGTTAAGGTTTCCATGTACGAATACAACCGTCCTTCCTACACTGATCTGGTATATCCGATCGAGTGCTACTTCCCAACATGGGTAATCCCGAAGGATCATGAAGTAACCAAGGCTCTGGAGGAAGCTTACCACAATCTGTACGGCGAGCAGAGAATCGGTGCAGAAGAGACTCTGGCTATGAGAACCGCTCGTCCTCTGACTGACAAGTGGACCTTCTCTACTAACGGCGTATCCATCATGGGACGTAACGGAATTCCTTGCATCGGCTTTGGACCAGGCGCTGAGGCTCAGGCTCATGCTCCGAATGAGAAGACCTGGAAGCAGGATCTGGTAACCTGTGCAGCTGTATATGCAGCTCTTCCAACTGTTTACTGCAAGTAATCAACTATTTTGACCAGTCTGCGTAGCCCTTCGGGGCTGCGCTTCCATCAAAATTTTATCAATCCATAAACCTACATATAAAAGGAGAATTGAATCATGAAAACATTACAGGATTACATTGACAAGCTGAAAGCATTAAACTTCAAAGAAATGTACGAAGGCGATTTCTTCCTGACCTGGGAGAAGACAGATGACGAGCTGGAAGCTGTCTGGACTGTTGCTGATGCTCTCCGTTACATGAGAGAGAACAATATTTCTACAAAAGTATTTGAGAGTGGTCTGGGTATCTCCTTATTCCGCGATAATTCTACCCGTACCCGCTTCTCTTTTGCTTCTGCATGTAATCTGCTTGGTCTGGAAGTTCAGGATCTGGACGAAGGCAAGTCTCAGGTTGCCCATGGCGAAACTGTACGTGAAACAGCTAACATGATCTCTTTCATGGCTGACGTTATCGGTATCCGCGATGACATGTACATCGGCAAGGGCAACGCTTACATGCACGAGGTTGTTAATTCTGTAACCCAGGGCTACAAAGATGGTATCCTGGAGCAGAAGCCAACCTTAGTAAACTTACAGTGTGATATCGACCATCCTACACAGTGTATGGCTGATATGCTGCACATCATCCATGAATTCGGCGGCGTAGAGAACTTAAAGGGCAAAAAGCTGGCTATGACATGGGCTTACTCTCCTTCTTACGGCAAGCCATTATCCGTTCCTCAGGGCGTTATCGGTCTGATGACACGTATGGGTATGGAAGTTGTTCTGGCTCATCCAGAAGGCTACGAAGTAATGCCAGAAGTTGAAGAAGTTGCTAAGAAGAACGCTGAGAAGTCCGGCGGTTCCTTCCGTGTATCTCATGACATGGCTGACGCATTCAAGGATGCTGATATCGTTTATCCAAAGAGCTGGGCTCCATTTGCAGCTATGGAAAAGAGAACCAACCTGTATGCTGAAGGCGATACCGATGGCATCAAGGCTCTTGAGAAAGAACTGTTAGCTCAGAACGCAGAGCACAAAGACTGGTGCTGTACAGAAGAGCTGATGAAGACAACCAAGGACGGAAAGGCTCTGTACCTGCACTGCTTACCAGCTGATATCAACGGCGTAAGCTGCAAGGACGGCGAGGTTGAAGCTTCTGTATTCGATCGTTACCGTGATCCTCTGTACAAAGAGGCTAGCTACAAGCCATACGTTATCGCAGCTATGATCATGCTGGCTAAGTTTGCTGATCCTGCTGAAATCTTAAAGAAACTGGAAGAAAAAGGAACTCCAAGAGTATTCAAATAAAATCTAGTTAAAAGATAGGTGTTTCTGAGCTGCCGGACCGGAGCGCGTCGTAAATGGCTTTCTGTCAGACGCACTCTGGTACCGCCAGCTCTTTTTTAGTGAAAAAAGGGGTAAAACAAATGGAAAACAAGAAGAAAAAACGTATCGTCATTGCTCTGGGCGGCAATGCTTTAGGAAATACACTTCCTGAGCAGATGAAGGCAGTGAAGATCACAGCAAAAGCCATCGTAGATCTGATCGAAGAAGGCTGCGAAGTTATCGTAGCTCATGGAAATGGTCCTCAGGTTGGTATGATCAACAACGCTATGGCTGCATTAAGCCGCGAAGACGCAAATCAGCCTAATACTCCACTCTCTGTCTGTGTTGCGATGAGCCAGGCATATATCGGCTACGACTTACAGAACGCTTTAAGAGAAGAGCTTTACAACCGCAATATCTATGATATCCCGGTTGCTACCATGATCACTCAGGTTCGTGTAGACGCAGATGATCCTGCATTTGACGCTCCATCTAAGCCAATTGGACACTTCATGACAGAAGAACAGGCCAAAGTTGCAGAAGAAAAATACGGATATATTATGAAAGAAGACTCTGGAAGAGGCTATCGCCGTGTAGTTGCTTCTCCAAAGCCAGCTGAGATTGTTGAGATCGGCGCTATCCGCTCCTTAGTTGACTCCGGTCAGTTAGTAATTGCCTGTGGCGGCGGCGGTATTCCTGTTACAAGACAGGGCAACCACTTAAAGGGCGCCAGCGCTGTTATCGATAAAGACTTTGCAAGTGAGCTGTTAGCCGAAAATCTGGATGCAGATTTCCTCATCATCCTCACTGCTGTTGAAAAAGTTGCTATTAACTTCGGAAAGCCGGAAGAAAAATGGCTGGATGACCTTGAAACTGAAGAAGCTAGAAAGTACATCAAAGAAGGACATTTCGCTCCTGGCTCTATGCTTCCAAAAGTTCAGGCTGCTGTTAAATTTGCTGAATCAAAACCAGGACGCACTGCGCTCATTACGCTGTTGGAGAAAGCAAAAGACGGTATCCAGGGCAAGACCGGTACCCATATCCATTTAGCGTAAATAAAAGGGGGCATTGCATATGAATACAACCAGTAAAGAAGGATCTTTATTTGAATTAGACGGCGTGCCAAAACTAAGTCAGGCATTTCCTCTGGCTTTACAGCACGTTGTGGCAATGATCGTAGGCTGTGTTACACCTGCTATCATCATCTCCGGTGCAGCCGGTCTTGAAACTGCAGACCGTGTATTGCTGATACAGGCATCCTTAGTTGTGTCTGCACTTGCTACTCTCCTGCAGCTCTTTCCAATTGGAAAGAAAACAGGTTTCCACTTAGGTGCCGGACTTCCCGTTATCATCGGTGTAAGTTTCGCTTATGTGCCAAGTATGCAGGCCATTGCTGATCAGGGCGGTATCCCGGCTATTCTGGGTGCCCAAATCGTAGGCGGTGTCTGTGCTATCCTCGTAGGACTAACGATCAAAAAGATCCGTAAGTTCTTCCCACCTTTAATTGCAGGTACCGTAGTTTTCACCATCGGCCTTTCCCTTTACCCAACTGCTATTAACTACATGGCTGGCGGTGCAGGAAGCGCTACTTATGGTTCCTGGCAGAACTGGCTGGTAGCTATCTTTACACTGGTAGTTGTTACTGGTTTAAATCATTTTGCAAAAGGATTTTTAAAACTGGCGTCTATCCTCATCGGTATGATCGCCGGATATATCTTTTCCAGCTTCTTTGGCATGGTAAGTTTCTCCAACGTAGCTCAGGCTGGTGTATTCCAGCTTCCTCAGATCATGCATTTCGGCATTACTTTTGAACCATCTGCATGTATCGCCTTAGGACTGCTGTTTGTCATCAACTCTGTACAGGCTATCGGTGACTTCTCCGCTACTACTTCCGGCGGTTTAGACCGTGAACCAACTACAAATGAGCTTCAGGGTGCTATCCTTGGATACGGCGTTTCCAATATGATCGGCGCATGTTTAGGATGTCTTCCTACTGCAACTTACAGCCAGAACGTTGGTATCGTTGCTACTACAAAGGTTGTAAACAGAGTAACTCTTGGTCTTGCTGCTGTGATCATCTTCATTGCAGGCGTATTTCCTAAGTTCTCTGCTCTTTTAACAACCATTCCATATGCAGTACTGGGCGGTGCAACCGTTTCCGTATTCGCATCCATTGCCATGACTGGTATGAAACTGGTTATGACAGAAGATATGAACTACCGCAATACCTCTATTGTAGGTCTTGCAGCAGCTCTTGGTATGGGTGTTTCTCAGGCGTCTGCGTCCCTTTCCGCATTCCCTGCATGGGTAACAACTATTTTCGGAAAATCTCCGGTAGTTATCGCTACATTAGTAGCTATTATCCTGAATGTAACACTTCCAAGAGATAAAAAAGCCAATTCATAATGTTTAGAATATTCAAGCTATTGAAACTATCTCATTATTAATTGGATCTCTTTTCTATCCTCAAAAGAGGGATGTCACCTGATCGCTTTTTTAAGCTGGATGACATCCCTCTTTTAGTTTATGTATCTATTATGACTCACAAACACGCGCTATCGCGCTTTTTGTCTGCTAACGCAGACCGTTTGTGAGTGAATGGTGCAAGAAAAACAAATGTCGCCTAACGGCGCCGCTTGTTTTTCTCCTGCACTCATTCTATTCCATTTCAAAGGTTACGCTTACCTGGGCTTCTATGGATATTTCTCCTGGCATAACACCCATATCTGCAGCTGCGTCTTCCGTCACTGCCATCATCTGTTTAGAAGCACCTGCTGCATTGTATCTTGCCTGGGGATAATAACCATCCTCAGATATATTTACAGCTTTTACAACTGTCATTCCAGCAGCCTCTGCCATGGCATCTGCCTTACCTTTTGCCATTTCCACTGCCTTTTTCAATGCTTCCTGGTATTTTTCATCATAGTCGCTGCAAAGATACTGAACAGAATCCAGCTCATTGACACCGGAAGCCACAGAATCTGTAATAATCTTTCCTGCATTTTCCACTGGAATATCTGAAACCGTAATGCTGGTATTCATCTGATAGCCTGTGATCTTCTGACGTCCGGAATTCCAGTCATAAATAGGGCTCATACCATAATCAGAGGTCTGAATGGACTTTTCTTCCACTCCCAGTCCCTTTAAAGTTTCTAGGGTCTGATTTACATTCTTCGCATTCTCTTCCTGGCACGCCTGGGCTGTAGCTGCCTGTGTGTATACACTATACTGGATCTGGGCCATGTCCGGTACTGCCTTTACTTCTTCCATACCGCTTACTGTAATATGGTTGCCGCTGCTGTCTCCCTGCTGCACCTTTACCGTATCCGGAATCTGTACACTGGTGCTGCATCCCCAAAGTCCTGTTGCTGATAAGACAAACGCTGCCGCAAGTGCCATGTTCCTGTACATTTTCTTCATAATACATTTCCTCCTTTTAATGATCTCTTCTCCTTTAGAGGACATCTGCTGACCTCTTTCCTAATTCTATTCTAGCAGATTAAAATTATATTTGTTTTCTTTTCTCTTAATAATGCTTTGCCTGTTTATTACAAATAATTCAATTTAAACAATTCTCCCCTCCGCACTATTGACATTAAAGAACGAAAATGATATGATAATTAGAGTAGCATTTCTTCGTTGGCTTACCAGATAAACAAAAACTGAGTATTCCATTCAGGGGTTGTACTGGTTTCGACGGGGGTCATGCAGCTGGTGAAGCTATCCCCATGCGATGGGTTAAATGGCAAAATTAAAAATAAACGCTAACGACGAATTAGCATACGCTGCCTAATGGCAGCTGTCAGACTTAAGGCACCTACACTTTAAGACCCTGGCATCGACTATGTAGGAAACGACACATGCAAAGCTTTGCGCATGCGGGCGTATTATGAAGCTACTAAAACCGTCAGAGTGTTTCTTCCCGGGCGGCAGAGGGAATGTCAAATAAGGAACTATGATAGTAGAAGAACAGGGAATTGATTTTCGGACAGGGGTTCGATTCCCCTCAGCTCCACTTTTAGAAAGACCGCATAACTGCTGGAAAATCCAGTGTTTATGCGGTTTTTTGGTACTTTCCAGGTGTACAAAGCGGAAGCCAAAAAGGCTCAAAAAACGCCTGTTTTCCGGGCAAATATCACACGAAGTATCACACGAAAAAAGAGCCAAGAAAGCCAGTAAATGCAAGGCTTTGCGGGCTATCATCAAGCACCAGAAAGGATAGCCGGTATCACACGACAACGCTTAACATGAAAACAAAGAAACGCACCCGATCCACGGCTAAAGGATTTCGGGTGCGTTTTACTGCCTTTTGACTTTCATAAACCGATTATAACGCTTATATTTTACCATACCGTTTGTAATGTCGCAACTACAACTCCATGGCGATCCGCTCTGTTGAACTGGTCCAGGTATGATTAAACCGCTCCACTCCATTCCCGATCAGGGCACCGCTATAGATCCATGCATCTGCAGGAAGGAACGAACGGAGCTTCTTTGCGTTCTCTCCGCTCCTGAGGCTTCTGAGCGCTTTTAGTTGCTGCTTTCTTGCCTCTGCCTCACTGATCCCGCAGAACTGCCCGCATTGCTTCATGGTCATGTTATCTTTGTACCGGCTGCGGATCACATCCGGCTGCTTCCTTGGCAGACTGTCCACACACTGCCATAAAACAGAGCAAAGTTCTTCCTGTTCCAGACGGTCAAGCAGCTCCTCACATGGATCCGTGGCAGAGGCCGCCAGTTCTCCCAGCGTGGTATCTTCTTCCCCTTCTGTTCCCTTTATAGGTGCGTCCAGGCTTCCCACCTTAGCCATACAGGCATCATACTGTATTTCCCTTAACTGTTCCAGGGTAAGCCACAAAGAGCGGCATAATTCGGCTTCTGTGGGCTTGCGGCCCTGTTCTGCCTGAAACTCTGTGCAGAACTTCCGGTATTTTCTGATAGCCTCCTGGCGGCCCGCAGACAAGCGCAGAAGGCTTCCGGTGTTCTGTATATACTTCTGCATCCTCTGCCGGATCCAGTGGCTTGCATAGGTGAGGAACTTAACGCCCTGGTCTGCTTCATAGTGATCCATTGCATCATACAACGCTAAAAAGCCCTCCTGTTCCAGATCTTCCAGTTCTCCCTGACCATAGTACTTATAAGCCATAGCGTGAATAAAATCCTTTACCTGGTCATACAGGATAGCCATATTGTTACCTACGTTCTCACCGGCCCGGATCCTGGCCGCCAGCTGCTCATTTGTCATTGCCTATTGCCTCCCTGATCATTTGTCTAACTTCCTTGCGATCCAGTGGCCTAAGAAGGTCCCTGCAGCGACCACAAGCAGCTTTATAATTAATTCCATGCTATTTTCCTCCAAACCTTAGTAAATCTTAACATTTAGGCCAGAGCAGCCCATACTGCAGTACGAGTACATAAAGCCCAGACGTTAACAAATATTAACATTTCACCTTTTCAAACGATCCATATATTTTGACCTATCACCCCAAAAGGGCGTTTTGTGAAAAGAATAGAGGGGCTGCGGTCTTGCTTAAAATACAGTACACTTTTCTGTAGGCCCCTGGGGTGAAGGCATAGCAACCAACTAATGCAACAGCTCTTTACCTTAGCATTTCTTAACATTATTCGTGTTTGTTTTTAAATTGCAACGCTGCAGCTATTCGTTTGTTTTTGAAACAATAAATGCACTACACCAGACTTCCGCCCTGGATACGTTCAATAGCCTGTTTTTAACCCGTTCACTGCCGAAAAAGCGGAAGGAAGTGCCCTGAAAATTTTTCCTAGAGAAAGAAAAACGCCGCGCCTTCCTCGCCCCGCACAGCCCCCGGCCCCCTGGGAAGTACCTAAAACATTTCCCACTGCCAGTTATACCAACATCTCAGCTGTGACCATTGATCACATCCGGAAGCGCAGCCCCTTAATCACTTCTAAAGTGACCAATAGTCAACTAAACTGACTTTTAAAATCTTAAATACCG
>JBNMGK010000364.1:0-2908 GCA_050872205.1 Enterocloster sp. | reverse complement strand
TCTTGGAGGTGCCTTATCTGTTTCCGGATTTTTACTTCAGACCTTTTTTGCAAATCCCATTGCAGGTCCCTTTGTACTGGGAATTTCCTCTGGCGCAAAGCTTATGACAGCCCTGGTAATGATATTTTTACTGGGAAAAGGTCTGGTGGCAGGTTCCCTTGTGCTGATCCTGGCAGCCTTTGCAGGAGCTATGCTTTCCATGGGCTTTGTGATCCTTATTTCCAATAAAGTAAATAACATGTCCATTCTTGTGATCTGCGGCATTATGGTCAGCTATATCTGTTCTGCTGTTACAGATCTGGTGGTCACGTTTGCAGATGATTCTAATATTGTAAACCTGCATAACTGGTCACTGGGAAGCTTTTCCGGTATTACCTGGGACAATATTTCTGTTATGGCAGTGGTGATCCTTATATGTATGGTCTGCGCTTTCTTTCTGGCAAAACCTGCGGGGGCTTATCAGCTGGGAGAAGTTTATGCAGCCAGCATGGGAGTAAATATAAAGGCCTTCCGGCTGGCACTGATCCTGGTTTCCAGTATTCTTTCAGCCTGTGTAACTGCCTTTGCAGGTCCGGTTTCCTTTGTGGGGATTGCAGTGCCTCAATTAGTCAAAAGCCTGTTTAAGACAACAAGACCGATCATCATGATACCCGCCTGCTTTTTGGGAGGGGCAGTATTCTGCAGCTTCTGTGACCGGATCGCCAGGACCTTATTTTCACCGGTGGAATTAAGCATCAGTACAGTAACAGCTGTGTTTGGAGCACCGGTGGTCATTTACATGATGATACAGGGAAAAGGAAGAAGGAGATAGGACATGGCAGAGGAAAAGAAGCGGACCTATATTTGGGCAGAAGATGTCAGCGTAGGCTATCAGGATCTGCCATTGATCGAAAAAATAAACCTTCATGTGAACCGGGGAGAGATCCTGACTCTCATCGGCCCAAACGGCGCAGGAAAATCTACTATATTAAAGAGCATCATCGGCCAGTTAAAGCTGGTAAAAGGGGCAGTGTGGCTGGATGGAAGCTCTATGGGGGATATGAAGGAGAGAGACATTGCCCTTCGCATGTCTGTGATGATGACCGGCCGGGTAAGGACAGAGAGGATGACCTGTGAGGAAGTAGTCAGTATGGGGCGCTATCCTTATACCGGGAAAATGGGTATTCTTACGGAAAAAGACTGGCAGGCAGTCCATGACTCCTTAAAACTGGTTCAGGGACTGGAGCTGGCAGAAAAGGATTTTGAGGCAGTCAGTGATGGACAGCGGCAGAGAGTCCTTTTAGCGAGAGCTATCTGTCAGGAGCCACAGGTCATTGTACTGGATGAGCCAACTGCATTTTTGGATATCCGGCATAAATTAGAGCTTTTGTATCTTCTTAAAAATATGGTAAGGGAAAAGCAGGTGGCAGTGCTTATGTCCCTCCACGAACTGGACCTGGCCCAGAAGATATCCGACCATATCATCTGCGTAAAGGGAGACAATTCTATTGGCCGGTTTGGTACACCGGAAGAAATTTTCAGTGGGGATTATATTAAGAAATTATTTCAGCTGGAAAAAGGCACCTATCTGACCGATTACGGCAGCGTAGAGTTAGAGGCTGTAAAAGGAGAGCCAAAAGTATTTGTGATAGGTGGAAATGGAACCGGCATCCCGGTGTACAGGAAGCTGCAAAAAGAGGGCATTCACTTTGCAGCGGGCATTTTATGGGAAAACGACAGAGAATATCCGGTGGCAGAGGCACTGGCTTCTGAAGTCATCTGTGAAAAAGCCTTTGAACCTGTTTCTGAGGAAACCTTTGAACGGGCAGTGAAGGTGTTAAAAGGCTGCGAAAAAGTGATCTGCTGTACAGAAAATTTCGGCACTTACCAGGAGTCCTGCAGACAGCTATGGAAAATGGCAAAAGAGCTTGGAAAAAATTGACTTACAGATTCGTTTTTGCTAAAATTTTATATGCTGGCTGCTAGAGATAAAAGTTCATCAGCCCAAAAGTTTTCAGGAGAAATTAGATGAGAAGCGCATCTGTGAAACAGGAACGTAAAAACATTACAATGGATATGACGAAGGGAAGTCCTGCGGGGCTTCTTCTTCGCTTTGCAATGCCTCTTTTTATAGGAAATCTGCTGCAGCAGTTTTATAATCTGGCAGATACCTCTATAGCAGGCCACATGTTAGGAGACCAGGCGCTGGCTGAAATCGGGGCAACAGCAGCTCTTTACAGCCTGATCACCAATTTTGCTTTCGGTATGAACAATGGTCTGGCCCTTACAGTCAGCCGCAATTTCGGTGCAGGAAATGAAAAAAAGATGAAACAGGCAGTATGCTGGATGACCATTCTTTCCATTGGAACTGCTTTTGTGCTTTCCGGCGGTTTTCTGCTGTTTCAGAAAATATTACTGGAGCTGCTTAAAATACCGGAGGAGAATATCACAGGAGCGCTGGCATATCTGACTGTGATCCTTGCGGGGATCCCACTGACTATGATCTATAACCTGGAAGCAGGTCTGCTGCAGGCAGTGGGAAACAGCCTTACGCCTTTGTGCCTGCTGTTATTTAGCAGTGTGTTAAATGTGGGGCTGGATATTGTATTTATGGGTTCCTTAGCCATGGGAGTCCGGGGCGCGGCCATTGCTACCGTTCTGGCCCAGGGCGTCAGTGCAGTACTGGGATTTGGATATATCCTTGCAAAATATCCGGAGCTTCGTTTTACCAGAAAAGAGCTTCATGTGTCACCGGCATTTGCAGCAGGAATGTTTGAACATGGGTTAAGCATGGGGCTGATGAGCGCCATTTACAATATCGGAAGCGTAGTGCTTCAGAGCAGTATCAATGCCCTTGGCAGTGTCTACATAGCAGCCCAGGTAGGAGGAAGACGTCTGGCAGAAATGTTTTATGTTCCAGGCGTGGCAC
>JBNMGK010000345.1:0-3139 GCA_050872205.1 Enterocloster sp. | reverse complement strand
ATGTTTTTCAGCCCCTTGAAATACGGGGGAAAACACTGAGAAACCGCATTCAGTTCAGTCCGCATGCGCCTAACCTTGTTACAGAAACAGGCGAAGTAACTGCGGAGTATGTAGAATATGTTGCAAAAGAAGCAGCAACAGGAGTTGGATTTGTAACCTTAAGTGACTGCCAGATCGAGCAGAAGTCAGGAGCCAGCTTTTTAGGAGAGCCGGATATTGAAAAACCGTCGGCTATTGCAGGACTTACAAAGCTGGCAGAAGCAGTTCATGAAAACGGGGCACTGATCTCCATTGAATTATCCCATGCAGGAGCAGGAGCCAATCCGGATATGATCCACCAGGCGGCCTATTCACCTTCAGGAGAGATTATTCCGGCACCTATGACCACCCGGAATGTAAAGGCAATGGACCGGGCTGACATGGATCATGTGAGAGATAAATGGGTGGATGCAGCTGTAAAATGTGTAAGAGCCGGTTTTGATATGGTTTTAGTACATATGGCACATCAGAATCTGTTAGGACAGTTCCTTTCACCGGCAACCAACAAAAGAACGGATGAATATGGTGGTTCTGAAGAAAACAGAATGCGCTATCCTCTGGAAGTTTTAAAGGCAGTAAGAGATGCGGTGGGACCAGGTATCATTATTGAGATCCGTATCAGTGCCCAGGAAGAAGTGCCTGGCGGTATGAACATTGACCAGGTGGTGGCTTTTGCGAAAAAGGCACAGGCCTATGCAGATATCATCAACCTTTCCCGAGGTTCTATTTTCTTCCCGGCTGCCGGAATTTTGCATATGCCCTCTTATTTAAGCGAACATTGCCTGAATGTAGAATTTGCAGCAAAAGTAAAAGAGGCTGTAGATGTGGCTGTTTCTGTCTGTGGAAACATTGTTACCATGGAAGAAGCAGAACAGGTCCTTGCAGAAGGAAAAGCAGATATTATAGGAATGGCAAGATCCCTGATGGCAGAACCGGATCTGATCAAAAATGCAGCAGCAGGACATCCGGAAAAATCCAGACCATGTCTGCGTTGTATGGAATGCAGTGCTTATTCAGGAACAGGCCGTCCGATCCGCTGTTCTGTGAATCCGAGACTGGGCCGCGAACTGGAATATAAGACAGTGACAAAGGCAGAGCAGTCGAAAAAGGTGGTCATCATAGGCGGCGGCCCGGCAGGAATGACAGCAGCCCAGGTCTGTGCCCAAAGAGGTCATCAGGTAGTTCTGTTTGAGAAGAAGGACCATTTAGGCGGTCTATGGGTAGATGCAAGCGGGATCCCTTCCAAAGAACTTGCCAGAAATTATCTGAAATGGATGATAAATAAAACAAATTCCTTAAAGATCGATGTCCGTTTTAATACAACAGCAACCATGGAACGGATCGAAGCAGAATGTCCCGATGAGGTGATCGTCGCCACAGGATCTGAATATGTGCATCCTGGAATTAAAGGAATTGAGCTTCCAATTGTAAAGAATGTAGGGGATGTAAACAGAAATATTGCAGACACAGGCGAAAAAGTAGTGGTATGTGGTGCCGGTGTGTCAGGTATTGAATGTGCAGGTACATTAAGCAAAGCCGGAAAAGATGTCACTCTGGTAGACATGATACCTGTTTCTGCAATGGGTTCCACTATGCAGCCATTTTTATTTATGACTTATTTCCTTCAGATCTTCCCTGAACATCAGGTGAAGCTGGAAGGGGAATGTAAGATACTGTCCTTTGATGAAAAGGGAGTGACTGTAAAAACAGCTGAAGGAGAAAAACATATAGATGCAGATACCATTGTAAATGCACTGGGGGTAAAGCCGGATAAAACACTGACGGAAAGTATTATGAAAAAATATCCGGTGAACAGTCATTTTATTGGGGACTGTACATCTGCAGGAGGTACGCTGCGTAAGGCAAATGCAGAAGCCTATGCAGTGGCAGTGAAAATCTGATCAAAATGAATCATAGAAAAGGAGAAGAGACTATGGCAAACAGATTAAAAAACAAAGTATGTCTGGTAACAGGAGCAACATCAGGAATTGGAAGAGCAACTGTACTTGCTTTTGCGGCAGAAGGAGCGAAAGTGGTTTTTGCAGCAAGACGTGAGGAAAAAGGAAAAGCCTTAGAGGAAGAAGTACGTGCAAATGGCGGGGAAGCCTATTATGTACAGGCAGATCTCCAGAAGGCAGAGGACTGCAAAAAAATCGTTGACAAAACCATTGAAATATTTGGACGGATCGATGTTCTGATGAATAATGCAGGTGTGGGAACTGTAAAGCCGTTCCTGGAATATGATATGAAGACCGATTATGAAAATGTTATGAACCTGAATCTGACTGCGTACGTTCTGACCTGCAAGGAAGCAATTCCATATATGATCAAGCAGGGAGCAGGAAACATTGTAAATGTAGCTTCTCTTGGTGCATTTACGGCAATGCCGCTGCAGGCTTCTTATGCAGCTTCTAAGGGCGGTGTGATCCAGTTTACCAGAACACTTGCTGTTGAATTTGCAAAAAATAATATCCGTGCCAATACCATTTCACCTGGACTTACCATTACTGAAATGGTTCCTCAGGGATCTGAAGCAGAAAAACTGCTGCGCTCCATTGTTCCTGGATTAAAGGCTGGAACCGCAGAAGGTGTTGCAAATGCAGCTGTCTTCTGTGCAAGTGATGAGGTTCCATTTATGTCCGGAGCCAATATTATGATCGATGGTGCCACCAGCTGCGGCCCGTGTCTGCCGATCTGATAACAGGATAGCAGGATAACCAAAGAAAGAGACTGGATTTCTTAAAAATAAAAGAGATCTGGTCTCTTTTTTGTGTTTTTTTATGTAAGAGAAAATTTATATCTTTTCCAGAGGAACTATGATACACTTAAATCTATACTCCCGGCATGGTACCGGGAAAAACGAAAGGAAGAACAGACCAATGCTTTGTGCCAGAGGGATCTGCATGTCTTATGGCAGACATACAATACTGGAAAATGTGGATATTGACCTTTCACCAGGAGAGTGTGTGGGGATCGTAGGGGCAAATGGCTGTGGAAAGACCACGTTATTGTCCATCCTTGCAGGAGCCAGAAAAGGAAAAAGCGGAAGTATCCTGGTAGAGGGAAAAGCCGCTTTTAAGGATCATCCCGTTGCCTATGT
>JBNMGK010000116.1:0-7501 GCA_050872205.1 Enterocloster sp. | reverse complement strand
TTTTCCAGATACATTGCCATATCTTTCTTATCCTGCACCAGCTTGTGACATAACTGCTGGGTCACAATGATCGCCAGTGTCTGATTGCAGGATACAGCGCAGGCCAGCGCTGATACTGGCAGTATCACCCCAAATGGCGAGATTTTTTCTCCAGCTTTTGCAATTTTATCCTGTAATGGTTTCAGCAGGCCCGTTGCCTCGAAAATGCCGGAAAAGCAGGAGGACAGACACACGATCGCTACTACCTTCACCATGGATATAATGCCGCCGCCATTCATCATTTTCCCGATCTGTGGATCCGCGGAGCTGTATCCCAGGACCATAGTCCGGAAAATATCTGAAAATGCCCGCTGCTGATAAAACAGGCAGATCACAACGGCGCATAGAATGCTTACTATCATTGCTTTCTTTACTTCTATTTTACGCAAAGATAAAACCAGAATGATCACTGCCGGTAAAAGAGGAATGATTCCCTGTTTAAACTCTTTTGCAAACAGACTTCCTACATCGGTAACAGTGCCGCCGACACTGTTTTGCAGCCAGCCCATTCCTAAAAACAGGATACAACAGATGCCAAAGGGAATTGCTGCTGTTTTCATCATTCCCCGTATGTTTTCATACATATCTGTCCCCGTCACCTCTGAAACCAGAAGGGTACTGGTAGATACCGGTGAACAGCGGTCCCCGAAAAAGGCTCCTGATATAATCGCACCGCCAGCCATTACTGGGCTGACGCCCATAGTCTGGGCAATTGCCATACAGATCGCACCCATAGTCGCCGCCGTGCCAAAGGACGTTCCTATGAGAAAGGACACCAGGCAGTTTAACAAAAAGGCAAGAAGGATAAAAATGGAAGGTGTGATCAGTTGTACACAATATATTACAATGGTAGGGATCGTGCCCGCAGACCTCCACAAACCTGTAAGTACACCGATCAATGTCATGGTAAGCAGGACATTTTTCACGGTTTTAATCCCATGCAGACACATATCTATTGTTTCTTTCAGAGAAAATCCCTTTTTCAGGCTGTATGCCGAAAACAGCAGCAGACCTCCCACCAAGGCATACAAAACAGGAATACTAAAAGCCACACAGCCGATCAGCATTCCTGTAAACACAGCAAGCACCAGTAACTCCATTGTAAACCTCTCTTTTGTTAAAAATCCTTTGTTTTTATAATGAATATTTCGGCACTTACATTATCACATTTTTTATGAAATTTCCAGTGTATTATAACCTGTTCCCATTAAAAAAATAAATGGATCTTATCAGAATTTTTCAGATAACTATCTTCTGTTCCGTGAACATTTCTCCGCATCAATAGCCAGCACAAACATCAGCACATGAAGGGCATCCTTTGGATCTGTAATATTCATGATGTAGGTATCTGTCATATGGAACAGTTCCTTGGAAATAACCGCTACTTCCCGGCCGCCAGATCCAGTAATGGTATAATCCCATTCCATAAAACTGCCCTGGATCTCCCAGCCATTAAAATCAATATTGTAACATGGCTTTAAAAAAGAAAATTCCCTGCTGATACAGCCTATGTACTCTTCTTTTTCATATAGTTCAAACTTTGGTAAAAAGGTAAGGACCCGCTCCCTTACAGTCCCCACTTCCCCGCCAGACATATCATATATCTTCAGACAATGTCCCCAAGAAAGCTGACCCTTTACCGTGTATACTGTATTTTCATTTTCATCATAAATATCATAGCTGTCAAACCAGGAAAAGAAACGCTGACGAAAGAGAAGTTTCATAATCTAACATATCTCCTAATATTTAAAAGCATTGTTAATAAAACCCTTATTTTATGCGGACCAGTTTCGCCACTGTTTCGCAGTTTGCAGTGGCCGGAAACATATCAACAGCCACCGCTCTTTCTAACTTATACCCTCTCTCCTGTAAGATCACCAGGTCTCTTACCAGGCTGGTTGGCTTACAGGAAATATAAACCAGGTGGTCTACGCCAAAGTTAATGATACGGTCTAATGCCTTTGGATGGATACCGTCTCTTGGTGGGTCTAAAATGATCAGATCCGGCTTTTCGGTTATCTCATCAATGACTTTTAATACATCTCCGGCAATAAATTCACAGTTGTGCAGACCATTTGCCTCTGCATTTTCTCTTGCCGCGCCTACTGCCTCTTCTACGATCTCTACGCCTACTACCTTCTTTGCTACCGGTGCAATGATCTGGGAAATGGTTCCGGTTCCGCTGTATAAATCGAAGACCACTTTATCCTTTGTCTCTCCTACATAACCTCTTGCTGTCTCATAAAGCACCTCTGCTCCCAGGGAGTTGGTCTGGAAGAAGGAAAACGGGGTGATCTGGAATTTTAAGCCTAAAAGTTCTTCATAGAAATAGCCTTTTCCATAAAGAACGGTGGTCTCATCACTCTGCACTACATCTGCCAGCGTATCATTGCGGATATGAAGGATTCCTGCAAAACTGCCTTCCATTTTAAGGGCTAATAATGTTTCCTTCCATTCTTCCAATAATACTTTTTCTGCTTCTAAGGACTCCGGCATTCCCTCTTTGCCTGTCTGACCGGAAGTTACCAGCGCTACTAAGATCTCACCTGTTTTTACGGCCCTGCGCACCAGCAAATGTCTTAAATAGCCTTCATGCTGCAGCTTTCTGTAGTAACCCATTCTTTTTTCTGTAAAATATTCTAAGGTAGCCGTTAATATTTTGCGGAAGTCTTCGTGAACAATATGACATTCCGGTGTATTTACAATATCATAAAAACTGCCTCTTCTGTGCATTCCCAATGCCAGAGGTCCGCCCTTATACTCATCTCCAAAGGAGAATTCCATTTTGTTTCTGTAACCGTCAGAAATAGGGCTTCCTTTGATGCCTTCAAATTCATAGGACTTGCAGACGCTATCTAAAAGTGCCTTGATCTGTCCTTCCTTTATCTTTAACTGCTCTTCGTATGGAAGACTCTGGTACAGACAGCCGCCGCATACACCAAAATGTGGACATGCGCCATCCTTTCGCTCTAATGAGGAAGCTTCAAGAACTTCTAAAAGCCGTCCTTCGCATTTTCCATTTCTCTTTTTATTGATCACAAACCGTACTTTCTGCCCTGGAATGGCATTTTTTACGATCACTTTTTCCTCGTCTACATAAAGGATCCCCTTATTTGGGAACTCCACCTTTTCTACAACTGCTTCATAAATTTCGCCTTTTTTCACCTTTTTGCTCCTTGTTTTTGTTTTCTATCACTTATGTATCATAAAAGTGGCCGGATTACAACCTGGACTTAATAAAAGCGTGTCCCTGCAATATGAGACACGCTCTTAAAATTATAAGCTTTCAAACCTGTTACGGCTTTTTCTTATTTATTCAGCCTTTTCCTCAGCCTTCTCTTCTTTCTTTTCGCTTTTCTTCTCTTCTGCCTTCTCATCCTCAAAAAAGTCATCATCGAAGTCATCTTCGAAATCATCTTCAAAATCTTCCAGATAATCTGGAGTAAAGAAACGGTATACTGCGTATGCAATACCTGCTACAGCTGCTACCGCGCCGATGATAGCCAGTACCCAGAGGATACAGTTTTTCTTCTTTTCATCTTCTTCTCTCTTGTGGATCAGTTCATTAATACGACTGGTATTCATCAGTTCTTCCACACGGCTTAAAGCCTCTTTTCCCATGGTATCCCATCTCTCTCTGTCAAATCTGTTCATAGCAGGTCCATCCTTTCTGCACTTATTTTCCCTAATACTTAGTATACCATAAACGCTCACTTTTTACTACTATTTTCAGACACGTTCCAGCTTTGCAAAGCCGGCTAACATCTTCTTTTGTCCACCCTTGTCAAACTCCACTGTAATCTCGTAATCTCTGGCTCCGTCTATGATCTCTTTTACAGTTCCTTCGCCGAATTTTGCGTGTTTTACACGGTCTCCCTCTTTATAATCAAGGGATGACGCTTTCTGGACTGTAAATGTCTTTCCAAAGCCTGGTTTCTTCTTAGGCTCTAAGCTTTGCATACCGCTGCCAAAACCGCCCATTCCAGCGCTTTTACCACTTCCGTAACCTGTCCCACTGCTGCTTCCTGCAGGTGATGCTGTTTTAGAAGCATAGGCATTATATCCCATTCCAAACCGGCTGACACCGCTTTTACTGCCCTGGTTCCATGGAAGACCGGAATCATCGAAATCATCCTGCTTGCTCTTTCCAAGAACCGGCTGTAATTTATCTGCATCTAACAATTCCGGCGGAATCTCATTAATAAAGCGGCTTGGCTTGGACCATCTGGTCTCTCCATTTACCATGCGCTGTCTGGCCGCTGTAAGGACCAGTTCTTTCTTTGCACGGGTAATACCTACATAGCACAGTCTTCGCTCTTCTTCCATTTCTGTCTTATCATCAGACATAATAGACATCATTCCCGGGAAAAGTCCATCCTCCATGCCTACCAGGTACACCTTTGGAAATTCCAGTCCCTTGGCACTGTGAAGGGTCATCAGGGTCACTCTGTCTTCGGAATCGTCTACATTGTCAATGTCCGCAACCAGTGCCACCTGCTCCAGAAATTCATCCAGAGTAGGATGTTCGCTGTCTTCCTCATAGGCAGCCGCCTTGTTGATCAGTTCTTCAATGTTTTCCAGACGGGTCTGTGCCTCGATCTCTCCTTCTTCCTGAAGTTCTTCCTCATAGCCTGTATCTTCCAGGATGTGGTCGATCAGGTCTTTCATGGAATATTCCTCTGAATGGGCCATTGTCCTGAAAGCTTCCATCTGGGCAATAAAACGTCCGATCTTTTCTGCTGCTTTACCGATACCCGGGATCTGTTTTGCCTCTTTTAAGGTATCATAAAAGCTCATGCCATGCTCAGATGCAAAAGCAGTCACTCTGCCAATGGTAGTGGCCCCGATTCCACGCTTTGGCACGTTGATGATACGGATCACTGACAGATCATCCACACCATTTGCAATGGTCTTTAAATAAGCCAGGATATCTTTGATCTCTTTTCGCTGATAGAAGTTGACTCCCCCTACCAGTCTGTATGGCACATTGTAGAAAATGCACCGCTCTTCTAATAAACGTGACTGGGCATTTGTCCTGTAAAGCACTGCCTGATCCTGATAGGAATATCCGCTGTCACGAATCTGGCGCACTACAAAGTCCGCCTCATCCTTTGCCATGTCAAACTGTTTAAATAAGACCTTATCCCCTTCACCATTGGCGGTCCAAAGCGTTTTATCCTTACGTCCAAAGTTATGGCGGATCACTCCATTGGCCGCATCCAGGATATTCTGGGTAGAACGGTAATTCTGCTCCAGCTTGATCACCTTTGTGCCTGGAAATGTGTTTTCAAAGCTTAAAATATTCTGGATATCCGCACCTCTGAACCGGTAAATAGACTGGTCATCATCACCTACTACACAGAGATTACGGTATTTGGAAGCCAGCAGGCTTACCAGCTTAAACTGGGCCATATTGGTATCCTGATATTCGTCTACCATGATATATTTGAAACGTTCCTGGTAGTAATCCAGCACCTGCGGATCATTCTGGAACAGCTCCACTGTCTTTACGATCAGATCATCAAAATCCAGCGCATTGTTCTTTTTTAACTGCTTCTGGTATTCTTTGTAGATCTCTCCAGTCTTCTTTTCCCTGAAATCTCCCCCTGCATTTAACAGAAATTCTTCCGGTGTGATCAGCTTATCCTTTGCAGAGGAGATGGCTGCCAGAACCGACCGCTCCTTAAACTGCTTGGTATCAATATTCATTGCCTTAAAAACCTGGCGCATCAGTGTTTTCTGGTCATCGCTGTCATAAATAGAAAAGCTGGTGGTATATCCCAGACTTTCAATATGACGGCGCAGAATGCGCACACAGGAAGAATGGAAAGTGCTGACCCATATACTTTCTGCACCAAAACCAACCAGGTTATCCACACGTTCCCGCATTTCACCTGCTGCTTTGTTGGTAAAGGTAATCGCCATGATATTCCATGGATTTACCCCGCATTCATCGATCAGGTAAGCGATCCTGTGAGTCAGGACCCTTGTCTTTCCTGAACCGGCGCCTGCCAGTATAAGAAGGGGGCCGTCTGTATGTAAGACTGCCTCCTTCTGTTTTGGATTTAATGTATCATAAATGCTCATATTTTTTATACCGCCTTTTATTTACAGTCCTGTAGACTCATAAAAAACAAATGCCGCTTTTCGGCGGCGCTTGTTTTGCCATGCATATCGAGAATGCGCCTGCGACGCATTCGAAGATTTCTTTTGGACTCATTATATCATCCAACGCAGTTCCCTGCAAGCGGAGGAACACGAAAATATGTTCGAAAACAACTTTAAACCAACTTTCCTCTTGTCATATAGTTTTCAATACTATATAATATATATAGCAATGTGACAACACAGACCGAGGTGACTTTTAATGAAAACAAATGAAGAACGGCTTCAGGATCTTTTCGCCTATCTTGACAGACAGACCCATGTACAGCCGGAGGAGATTCCCAATATCGACCTGTATATGGACCAGGTCACAACCTTTATGGAAGAGCATTTAAAGAACACCAGACGGTATGAAGAAGACAAGGTCCTTACCAAGACCATGATCAATAATTACGCCAAGAACAATCTTCTCCCACCACCTGTTAAAAAGAAATATTCCAAAGAGCACATGCTCATGCTGATCTTTATCTACTATTTTAAGAGCCTGTTATCTTTCAGGGATATTGAAGAACTGTTCCGCCCTATTACCGGGAAGCATTTTACAGGACATGACTCCCGTCTTTCCCTGGAAGACATTTACAGGGAAGTTTTTACACTGGAGGAAGGAGAAATGTCTTCCATCAAGGCAGATATCGCCTCCAAATTTGAAAAAGCCATGGATACTTTTAAGGATGTTTCTGAGGAAGATGACGACCGGGATTACCTGCAGCTTTTCTCTTTTATCTGTGAACTTTCCTTTGATGTTTACATGAAAATGCAGATGATCGAACAGCTGACAGACCAGCTTCGCGCAGAACGTCCGGACCCTAAAAAGAATTAATCCCCATTCAAAAAAAATTATATTTTCCCATAATTTACCATTTATATCCCCGATTTCCGAAGGTGACTTACATTATCTTCGAAAACCGGGGATTTTCGTTATTCTCCCTTAAAATGAGCGTTTACAATTTTTTTGTGCATACATAAATATTTTTGAGATTGTTGTTGCTTTTTGTTTATTCTATGGTAAAATGAAAGTATAAATGATCGGTTTATTATTGGTTTTAACAACTCATTTGTTCCTATCTTGAAAGGAGATTTATGCATATGTCTACATTCTTTGTAAACGGCAAGTCTGTGACAACCTCAGGCAGGCAGTCCCTGTTACGGTTCCTGCGTGATGAGCTGAAACTGACTTCCGTAAAAGACGGATGCAGTCAGGGTGCCTGCGGTGCCTGTACCGTTATCATTGACGGTGAGACCTGCCGCGCCTGTGTGCCTACCACGGACACATTAGAGGGCCGCAACATTATTACCG
>JBNMGK010000312.1:0-3500 GCA_050872205.1 Enterocloster sp. | reverse complement strand
GCATTACCTCCACCATCCTTTACAACCAGCAGATGTTTGATGATGCCGGAATTCCTTATCCAAGCGATGACTGGACCTATGATGAGTTCATTGATACAGCCAGAAAGCTGACAAAGGGAGAAGGAAATGATAAGGTTTATGGTTGGTTCTTCCCAGGATATGATGCTGGTCAGCCGGCTCTTCGTATGATCGAGAGTAAGCTGGGACTTGACTGGATGTACGCTCCAGACGGAAAATCCGCAGCCATTGATACAGAAGATGTAAAAGACCTCACCGAGAAATATTTACAGCGTGTGGAAGAAGGAATTGAGCCAAGCTACGTAGACGTAACTACCCAGAAAATGGAGCCTGCAAATATGCTCTTAACTGGAAAAGCTGCCATGGTATTTGGTGACTGGGTTGTAAGAAATGTAAAGGATACAGAAAACTATCCGCATGATTTCAAGGTTGGTTTTGCAAGAATGCCAAGACTGTCCGCAGATCAGGAAAATAACTATACCACTTCCTACAGCGATGACTTAAGCATCAATTCCAAATCCCAGCATCCACAGGAAGCCATGAAGTTCATCAAATGGTATCTGGAAGAAGGCATGGATTATGTAGCACCATACGCGAGAATCCCAGCATGCAAGAAATATGATGCAGATAAAGTGGCTTCTCTGATCTTCGGAGATCAGTCTGATCTGTTTGATATGGAAAGTGCTAAAAATATCTATCTGACACCAACCGATTTCTATGTACGTAAGAACATGCCAGCTGTAACAGAGATTAATACCATTCTTACAGAGGAATTCGACAAGGTATTTGCAGGCGCGCAGTCTGTAGAAGAGACCTTACAGAATGCCCAGAAGAGAGCGGATGAGAAGATCGCCCAGGAACAGTAGTGCAGGTGATGACCTATGGACAAACAAAAACGCAAGAAACTTAAAACTGCCGCAAAGGGTTATGCTTTTATCGGCATCAACCTGATCGGTGTGCTTATATTCTGGACGGTTCCCATGCTTTTCAGCTTTATCATAAGTATCTCAAAGTGGGACTTCTCCAAAGGATTTAAAGGCATTAAGATTGTAGGATTTTCCAACTACATTGAAATATGGAGGGATGCGTGGTTTCGCGCTTCCCTCATCAATAACATTGTGTTCACGGTAAGCTATGTGGCAATTTTGATCGTACTGTCATTCATCGTGGCCTATCTCTTAAATGAATATGTAGTAGGAAAGAAATTTGTACAGCTGGGACTGTACCTGCCATATATCGTAAACATTGTAGCAATCTCAGCGGTCTGGCTGGCATTGTTTTCCAACAATGGCCCTATCTTAAATTTCTTAAGAAAGCTTGGAATGTCAAACCCGCCGGTCTTTATTTCAGACCTTCACTGGGCGCTGCCGACGATCGTAATGATCTGCGTCTGGCAGAACCTGGGCTATACCGTGATCCTGTTCCTTTCCGGTATGATCAATGTATCCAAAGATCTGTATGAGGCAGCTGCCATTGACGGAGCAAACGGGCTTGCCCGCATCTGGTATGTGACGATCCCCATGCTTTCTGGAACCACCTTTTTTATTGTCATCACATCGGTGATCAATTCCTTCAAGGTGTTTGGACTGATCAACCTGATGACCCATGGCGGACCTGGAACGGCCACCACCATGCTGGTATACAACATTTACCGTACAGCCTTCCAGTTTGGTAAACTGGAATTCGCATCTGCTCAGGGAATCGTCCTGTTAGCGATCATCTTCTTCATTACCTGGCTGCAGTTCCGTATCCAGAAGCGTAACGAAGAGTAAGGGGGCATGATGAAATGAAGAACAATAAAAGAATCGCAAAAATAATATGCAGCCTCTGTCTCTGGTTACTGGTACTGTTGTGTATAGTTCCTTTTATCTGGATGGTTTCCGCCAGTTTCAAGAGAGAGGCGGATATATTCGCAGTTCCATTCCGGCTGATCCCGGATTACCTGAACCTGCAGAACTTCAAGGAAGTCTGGTTCGGTAAATATAGTTATTCCTTGATGTTTTTAAACTCAGCGAAGGTAACGCTGCTTTCCGTTGTGTTTGCAGTGACAACCTCTATCCTTGCGGGATATGGCTTTTCCAAGATAAAGTTTCCGGGAAGGGATAAGATCTTCCTTCTTTATCTGGCGACCATGATGATCCCTCATCAGCTTTTAATGGTGCCGAAAATGCTGATGTTTAAGGAAATGGGCATTTACAATACCCACTGGGCACTGATCCTTCCGGCTGCATTTTCCATTTACGGCGTGTTTATGGTGCGCCAGTACATGCTGCAGATACCGGAGGAACTTTCTGAGGCAGCTCGCATTGACGGGGCGGGAGATATGCGCATCTGTTTCCAGATCATAGCGCCTCTTTGCAAACCGGCGCTGGTAACACTGGTCATTCTGTTCTTTACATGGAGCTGGAATGATTACGATAATGCACTTATCTTCATCAATAATAAAAATCTCTACACCATTAACCTGGGACTGGTAAACTTCATGGATGAAACTGGATTAAAATACAGCCTGATCATGGCTGCCAGCGTTATCTCCATTTTACCAATCTTTGCCATTTTCCTGGCAGCGCAGAAGTATTATATCGGCGGCCTGACAGCAGGCGGTGTGAAAGGATAAAAAATCGATCATGAAAAAGAAACCTAACATTATATTTATCATTACAGATGATCAGGGGGCATGGGCAGTAGAACCTGAGACAAACCATGATATCAAGACCCCCAATTTAACAAGACTGGCAGCCCAGGGAACTACTTTTGATGAGTTTTACTGCACCTCTCCGGTGTGCTCACCAGCCAGAGCCAGTATTGTAACCGGCAAGATACCGTCCTGCCATGGTATCCAGGACTGGCTGAAAAAGGGCAATTTAGATGCCTGGAAGTATCCTCATATGGCGGTCATGGACGGCTTTGACATGGAAGACAAGGCCATTGATTACTTAAAGGGCCACAAGACCTATATGGAGTATCTGGCTGAAAACGGTTATCACTGTGCATTAAGCGGAAAATGGCACATGGGTGATAATATCCATAAGAAAAAAGGCTTTGAATATTATTTCACCGTTGGAAGAGGTGGCTGCCATTATTATGACGCAGACATTTTTGAAAATGGAGTGCTCTCCATTTCCCATGAATATATTACCGATACCATCACCAACCATGCTCTTGAGTACCTGGATAAAATGTCCGGTGAGGGCGCACCATTTTACTTAAGTGTCCACTATACAGCGCCACACAGCCCATGGGAGGAAAATGAGCATCCAAAGGAATTCCGGGATCTTTACAAGGACTGCGAATTTAAGGATACACCGGATCTGCCAATCCACCCATGGCAGGCTAATACCTGTCCGATCGGGGATACCCCGGAGAAGAGAAGGGAATATCTGACCGGTTACTATGCAGCGATCTCCGCTATGGATGCGGGCGTAGGAAAGATCATGGACTGGGTAGAGGATCATGGCCTGGAGGATGATACGGTGATTATC
>JBNMGK010000026.1:0-17004 GCA_050872205.1 Enterocloster sp. | reverse complement strand
GTTTTCCAGTGTCTGAAGGACTACCTTGCGGATCTGGTTGCCGTACTGATTGATCACAGCGCTTTCCAGGTTAAACTCCACAGAACCATTTCCCGGCTCTACAGTTACCTGGCAGTCACTGGATTCCAGTGTTCCTGCCATAGCTGGTTTCTTGATCTCCATATCTATGTAACCTCCTTAATCTATTTCTTTCCTTTCGTTCTGACTTTATCATAGAAAATCATTCTTAAATATGCAATGGTGTTTTCTTAATTTTTATTAAGGTTATGGATTTTCAGCATTTTTAAAATATAAAGATCAAATATTCACAATTTTATTTTTTTGAAACGCAAATTTTTGTCAATTTTTCAACGCTCCATTTTCCTTAAAAGTGCTATAATACAGTCAGTGCAAAAAAGAACTTCTTCATAAAAGCTCTCGAATCTACACAGCTACACAGATAGGAGGCAATCGTTATGATGACGTTAAAAGCAGAAAAAAGAGACCCGCAGGTAAAGGCAAAAAAATTAAGACGTGAAGGTTTTGTTACCGGTGTTTTATATGGTAAGGAAATGAAAGAAAACGTTGCGTTGAAATTTGAAGAAAAAGAAGCATTGCGTTTTATGAAGGACGCAAAAGAAGGCGCACAGGCTGCTCTGGATATTGAAGGAGAGACTGTAAACGCCATGGTTAAAAATATTGATTATGATCCAATGAGCAAAAAGGTACTGGCTTTAGACTTCCAGGCACTGGTTGCCGGTGAAGTAGTATCCGCTACTGTTCCTGTTCATTTTCTTAATGAAGAGATCGTTCAGGGCGTTTTCGAACCAGAACTTTCCGAGATCCACTACAAAGCTGATCCGGCACATCTTCTGGATCCAATTGAGATCGACCTTGCAAAGCTTCCAATAGGAACGAAGAATATGTACGTTAAAGATCTGAAACTGGAAGAAAAAGGCGTCAATGTTTCCACTCCTGGTGATACCCAGCTGTTCCACATTGCCGATTTTGTCAAAACAGATGATGATGACGCTGAAGCAGAGGACGAAGCTGCTAAGAAATAAGCTCATTTTTTCATTAACACATTATCCGGATATGTCTAAAAAGCGACATACTATAGATTTTCTATAGATGCCGCTTTTATATTATCTACATAAATTTTCTTATTTTACAATGGTAACATACTGCTGATTTTTCTCATTTTCTCCCATTACCTGATGGTCAAACCACTGGCTCACATAACGCTCAAAGCTCATTGTATAATAACCATCCTGACAATGGTCCGAAGTATCATATGAATCTGCAAATACTACCACATCATCTAACATAATATCCGGTGTACCCATATTGTCATAACCGATCAATACCATCCAGTGACCGCCCCACTCTACATTTTCCATAAGAATAGGATAGCCTTCTTTCAGCTGATCTGTCATAAACCGGGCCAGATCCTGCTCAGAATAGAAAGAATAGCCATCCCCGTCCTGGGTATCTGCAGAGCTTTGAACCTTAAACCCTCTTTTTTTCAGCGCTTCTGCCACAGAAGCCGTTGTTGCACCATAAGATCCGTCTTCCCGGACATTATCTACATAACGGATATCCATTTCCTTATCCAGTGTGTCTTCTCCCGGAGCTTCTCCTGTTAAGTAATTTAATACCATCAGCACACTTGCTGCACCGCAGCTGCGTTCCGAAGTCTGCTGATAGGTTTTAAAATGATCTAACAGGATCAGAGTATCGGAAATGTCTGTTCCATCATAATAATTGACAGCCTTAAAATAAGGAGAATCTTCCACATTTCCCCAATCTGCCATAGAAGCCGCTGCTTTAATCTCTCCGTCCACTGGCTCAACCGGCTCTAAACGCTGTATATAGGGATACTTATCATGATCCTTTTCATCCTTTGTCTCCACAGCTTTGTTTCCCGAAGTACAGCCTCCAAGCATTCCTATTACTGTAACTGCTGTCAGTACTGTAAACATCTTTTGTAATTTTTTCATTTGTCTGTTCGCTCCTTTTTATTTTTTCCGGTCCAATTCACTGTTGGTAAATTCAGCCCAGCTGTATTGTGCCATGTACTCTCCTCTATACTGATTGATAGCACAAAGCTTGCCCTGGCACCAGTCAAAATAATCACACTCCACCTGCTCTGCACGGATCCTGATTTTTCCTCTTGTACTGTCAATTATTTCTCTGCATTCAAATTTTCCCAGTGTATCCATCAGATCTTTTTTCATATTGCTTAAATAACTGGCATGTGTTTGATCCTGCCACAAAGCCGCCATGATCTCTGCGTTTTTACAATACGTGCCATTACGGTCTACTAAATATGCCAGCATTTCTTTTGTCTTATCGTATTTAAAATTAATTGGATCTCCGTCTATATACAGCTCAAAATTTCCAAACGTACGGATCTGGATCCGTTTTTGCGGTGTCCTGACAACCGGATATCTAAGACAGTCTAACTCTTTTCTTATCTTTGCCTCTGTGATCGGTTTTAACAGATATCCGCTTACATGCATGTCAAAGGCTTCTTCCCTGTAATCCCCATATCCTGTTGCAAAAACAATATTTACCTTTGCATTTATAAGCTTCATTTCTTTTGCCAGCTGAACGCCGCTCATATTTCTCATCTGCACATCCAGAAATACAACTTCACAGACATTTTCCCTGTAAAAATCCAATGCTTTTAACGGGCTTTTAAAGCTGTAAATATCGGCTGACGGTTCAGCCTTTTTGATTGCATCCACCAGGCCTTCCAGTGCAATTTTTTCATCATCTATAGCCAATATTTTCACGCCTTGTTCTCCTTTGGTAATCTTATTATGACGGTTGTTCCTTCTCCTGGTTTGCTGTTTACTTCCAATGTTCCATTGCACATAGAATGTAATCTCTGTTCTACATTCTTTATTCCCACATGAGGCTTTCCGTCCCTTTTCTCCTGCTGCGGATCAAATCCCACGCCATCATCTGACACACGGATCTCTATATGATCACCCGCTTCTTTTGCAGCTATAACCAGTGTTCCCCCCTCTTTCTTCTGGCAGATTCCATGTTTCACTGCATTTTCAGCTAAAGGCTGTATTGACAATGGTGGAAGAAAAAAATCTGTGACATCTATCTGATAAATAATATTTAAGTCATCATCAAAACGCATTTTTTCCAGCTTTAAATAGGCCTGTACATGACGAAGTTCTTCCAAAAAAGGAATGGGCGCAGAACGGTTCACAGATTTTAAAATATGCTGTAAATAGTCCGAAAAATCACTGATCGCCTCTTTTGCCAGTTCTGTATCCTTATCGCATAAATGATAGATGATATTTAATGAATTATACATAAAATGAGGCTGTATCTGACTGATCATAATAGCCATACGCATATCTGCAGCTTCCTGCTCTCTTCTGGCAAGATTTTGATTCTGCTCGATCATGGCAGAAATGAACATAAAGATCCCGGAAATGCTGATGGCAATATTCACCAGGGAAATTCCATAATAGAAAATCAAAATAATACCTGCAATAAAAGGTAATATAATATACATCAGCATGGATACGTATATTTCTTTTTTAATTCTTTTTCTGTATCGAATGATAACAGACAGTTCCAATAACATTCCCATCACAGGAAGCAATACAGAAAAAACATATCCTGGATTTCTGTGATAATAATTCTGCGCGTCAATATAATAGTAAAAATCCGTAAATTGCGACAGCACAACCATAATCATACCTGCCACAGCGATCAAAAATATAGCTGCGATCCGTTTCTTTGGCAGACCTGCTTCATTTTTATCCTTCTTATATTCAGGAAATAAATAACAGCACACATATCCATGAAAGATAAAAAGCAAAAGATCGCTTATTATAAATACCAGGAAATTACTGATCCGCACCAGAACCGCAGCTTCCATTTCTGTACCGCCTCTGTAAGCCCATGCCAAAGCATCTGAAAAAAGCAGGATCCCACTGGATATCTGAAAAAGTAACAGCCATCTTCTTTTTTCTTTGTCAAAGTTTCGGCTCATGTACATACATAATGCCGCAACTACGCAAAAAATACTTCCCCATAAAAGTAAGGCAACGTGGATCGAACAACGGTCAAACATGTTTTTTCCTCCAATTAGCACACCTTTACTTTAAAAATCCTTTTAAGACCTCCAACATTTTCGATATGTCAATAGGTTTTGCAATATATCCATTCATTCCTGCTTCAAATGCCTTTTGCCGGTCCTGGGCAAATGCGTTGGCTGTCATAGCAATAACAGGGATATTGGCTTTTTCTGGTTCTTTCAGTTTTCTTATCTCTCTTGTTGCTTTATACCCATCCATTTTAGGCATTTGTATGTCCATTAAGATCAGATCATACTTTCCAGTATCCGCACGCTGCATCTTTTCTACTGCTACCATCCCATCCTCTGCCGTTTCCAATGAAAATCCGACTTCCTGCAAAATCTCTGTTGCAATTTCCCTGTTTAATTCATTATCTTCCACCAGAAGGATCTTCTTTCCCTTAAAATCAGGAACACTGTCACTATCTTCTTTCTTTTCTTCAAAAGCATCGCACAGCTCAAACTGTAAAAATACGGTGGTTTCTGTCCCTTTACCAGCCTCACTGCTTACCTGGATTCTGCCACCTAACAAATCTACAATATTTTTTGCAATAGACATTCCCAGTCCTGACCCCTGTATTCCGCTGACAGTTGCAGTCCGTTCTCTTGTAAATGTTTCAAAAATATGTTTAACAAACTCCTCACTCATTCCAATTCCCGTATCCTTAATGTAAAAACGGTAATTTGCATATCCTTCAGGAGCATTTTCCATTTCTTCTACTTTAAAATAAATACTTCCTCCTGGTTTTGTAAATTTTACAGAATTGCTTAAAATATTCAAAAATACCTGATTTAGCCTTAACTTATCCGTCAAAATCTTTTTGTGTACAATTTCTTCTGCATCAACGGTCAGTTCCAGTTTCTTTTCTGATACACTTGCCTGCATAATTGTTTCTAATTCTTCTATTACATCCGGGATATACACTGGCAAATGATCCATCTGGATATTTCCACTTTCAATCTGGTTCATTTCCAGCACATCATTTACTAATGCGATCAAATGACTGCCTGCAGTTGTGATCCTTGAAAGATATTTTTCCACTGCACTTTTATCTTCTATATGAGAGGATGCCAGAGTCGTATATCCGATGATCGCATTTAATGGAGTCCGGATATCATGAGACATACTATTCATAAATACACGCTTGGCACGATTGGACTGCTCTTCTGCCTTCAATGCCTGCTCTAATTTTTCCTGAACTTTTCTTTCCTTTGTGATCAGTGTGTCAATATTCTGGAAGCCTGCAATAATATGGTTTGTATTTTCCAACCGCATATACTTAAACTGATAATAATGCACTTTTCCTTTTACCAGCGTTTTATATGCAGACACATATTCCTTTTTATCCTCCAACTCCTGCAGTACTGTCTCTATTTTCATAGCGTCACGCATCATATCCTGATCATCTGGATGAACACGTTCTGAAATATACTGTTCACATGTTGTTTCATAAGGATATACAATATCCGGATCATTTACAAGTCCCGTTGTCACATAGCCATCCATTTTTAATATTTTTGCAGTATCCGTATCTCCATCAACTAAAAAAATATTTAAATAATCTCTGCTCAGTGCATTAAATATATCAAACTGTTCTTTCATATGTTTCTCATATAAAAGATTTTCTTTCTTTTCTTCTGTAATATCCATTCCGTAAATAACACACTCTAAATGTTCTGTGGACGGATTCATGAAAAATCTTGCAGTAATGCATGCACTTCTGACACTTCCATCATCAAAATAGGAATCGGTTTCTTTTTTTAGCTCTGCTTTTCCCTTTCTATAAGCATTTAACAATGCTTCTCTGTTAAAAAAAGCAAAAAATGCTTCTTTTCCTTTTTCATCAGGTACAAAGGCTGCAACCTGCCTTACCAGTTCATCTACCGTAGTCTTACGTTCCATGGTATCCAGGCTTTTTGACGAACCGTTAATACTCAGGCATTCATCGCTGGTGATATCCAAATGAAAAATCCCCTGCGCTTCCGGGATTGCTCCTAAAAGTGTCTGCATCTGTGCTTCAAAAATTTTCTGTGATCTGCGTACCTCTGTAATATCCCAGGCATATTCAATAAAAACTTTTTTGCCATTCCACTCCGTTACTTTTGTTTTTACTGCATAGATTTCTTTTCCATTATCTACTTCCGTTTCCTGACATTCATCCTGTTTCATCTTTTTCATAGGACAAAACGGGCATGGTTCATCTAATCCCATCATATATTTATAACAATATTCTCCCTGATAGGGCTGATCCTCATGTCCTGTATAGATCCTTGCTGCACGATTTGCATAGAACATGGTATATGTTTCAAGATCACTAACCTGTATCATCTGGCTGGAGTCATTTAAAATTGATTCCAGCAGCCTTTCTTTTTCTGTTTCTTCGCCAGATGGTCTATTGTCTGTTCTTTCTTTCATCAGTATCTCCATTTATAAATATAGTCATATTTCCACTATCATTGCATTTGCTTATTTTAGCAAATATATTTTCACAAAACTGTCACACTCACATAACTTTTATATATATAAAAGACGATAAGCTTAATCCACAAGCTCATCGCCCTTATTTATCATTCTTACCAGCTCTTCTTTAATTTTGTATTCCAGCTTACAGAATATGGATTCCACTGGCTTGCTTTCAGATTTTCATACAACTCCTCTCTTTCACTGGAACTGTCACCTGTAGAAGCCTCATAGCCTTCCAGATAGCTTTGTACAAAGGAATCCCAGGAATCAAAGGAACCCTGGATCTCTTTTGCAACCTCTACTGCCTTATCCAAAGCTTCTTTTTCTGTATAATAATCTGCCAGATAATAAAATCCCAGATTTGACTCCACGCGGCTGTAATCCCAGGCAGAACCACTATCTTTTGCAGACTGTAATAATTCCTCTAATGCTTCATCTGCTGATGCCTTGTCTGTAACGCCCCAGCTCTGTTTCAGCATCTTTCTGGTCTGTTCTCTGGTGGTCTTATCGATCTCCGCTCCGTTTTCTTCTTTTCCCTCCAACTTTAAGCTGCCGCCAAAAGCACGTATATTACCTGCATTATGCCTTGTAAGAATGGCGTAGGTGGCGTTGATCCACTGAACCGTCTTATTGTTCATATAAGGATTAGCTGTTTTGTTCAGGTACTGCTGTCTGCTGCTGATAGCTGAAAAATCGGAATCCGATGTTTTCTCGCTGCTTCCTGCTTTTCTGGTAGCAGTGGGAACTACAGCTCCTCTTTCATTAAAAACATAGATCTTTCCATCGATCTCACGTTCGCAGTTCTTTAAAAGGTGACCATTTTCATCCAGATAGAACCACTGGTTCCCAGATTTACGGAAAGCATTTTCCACTCTGGTACCATCATCTTCGTAGTAGGCATAAGTATCGCCCTCCTTCTGCCAGCCTGCAAAAACAGTTACCGGATTTACAGCTGCAAATGTACAGACAAGGAGCATCATACTTCCTATATTTCGTAATAATCTTTTATCCATAACGATCTTCCTCTCGTTGTATCTCCTTAATGACAGTATAACACAGGCTTTTCTATTTTCCAACTTACACATTTCTGACGAAATTCTTTCAGTCTGCCCTCCCCCTGCTCTTCTTCGTTGATTTTTTATCAATTTTTTGTGCATTTTTTATCATTCGTTACAGAATTAAATACATTGTTTTAGGCACTGGTCACAAAAAGAGTTCTATGCTAGAATGTATCCGAAGAAAATAAACAGTAAACGTGATATAAATATTTGAGTATGGAGGTTTTGGTAATGGCATTACATGTTATGGATGAAGCAAACCGTTGTCTGGGATGTAAGGTTCCCCAGTGCCAGAAGGGATGTCCCATCAGCACTCCCATTCCAGAGGTCATCAAGCTTTTAAAGGCAAATAAATTAGATGAAGCAGGAAAAATGCTTTTTGAGAACAATCCTCTGACTACTGTATGCAGCCTTGTCTGCAACCATGAAAATCAGTGTGAAGGCCACTGTGTTCTTGGACGAAAAGGCGCTCCGGTTCATTTTTCCACTATTGAAAGCTATATTTCCACTACTTATGCAAATAAAATGACTCAGGGGCCAGCTCCTTCCAATGGAATGCGTGCTGCTATCATTGGATCCGGTCCTGCAGGCCTTACTATTGCAGTGATCCTTGCAAGATACGGCTATGATGTGACTATTTTCGAAGGAAAAGACAAGGTAGGCGGTGTCCTGCGCTATGGTATCCCGGAATTCCGTCTTCCAAAATCGGTTCTGGATGACTTTAAATACCGCCATCTGGACCTGAAAGGCATTAAATTCCGTCCAAATACCCATATTGGCGGTGCCATTGGTATTGACGATCTGTTCCGTGACGGCTACAAGGCTATTTTCGTTGGAACCGGCGTGTGGAAGCCAAATGCCCTGCATATCAAAGGGGAGACTCTGGGAAATGTCCACTTTGGCATTAACTACTTAAACAACCCGGACAGCTATCAGTTAGGAAAACGTGTCATCGTCATCGGTGCCGGAAATGCAGCTATGGACGTTGCAAGAACAGCGATCCGAAAAGGCGTTCAGGAGCTGACCTGTTTCTCCATTACAAAGGAAGTAGCTGCCAGTAAACATGAATTCAGCTATGCACAGTTAGAGGGCGTTCAGTTTGAATACAATATGGCTCCTGTAGAGATCAGGGATGACGGTGTTATTTTTAAAGATGTGATTGAAAATGAAGACGGCTCCTTTACTGACGTTCCTGATTCCACCCACTTCTTCCCTGCTGACAGCGTGATCATCTCCATCAGCCAAGGACCTCAGAACCGTATCGTCAACACCACAGAAGGTCTGGCAGCCACTAAAAAAGGCCTGTTAGTAGCAGATGAGACCGGTCATACCACCCGCCCGGGTATCTTTGCCTCCGGCGATGTTGTAAATGGCGCCCGTACCGTAGTCGAAGCAGTGGCACACAGCAAAGTGGTTGCAGAATCCATGCACCAGTATATGCAGAGCCTGAAAGATAAGGATGCTCTATCTTGAAAATCTTATAAAGTAAGAGTATAATCGGGGATGTTGCGGATTTTTTCGCAATATCCCCCATTTTTAACGATTTTTGTTAATAAATCTACAAAAGAAAAGAGAATATTGTTATGAATCAGAAAAAAGTTACCCTTCGGGGAGAACTGGCCCTGCTGATCGTTATCCTGATCAACAGCCTTGGCGTTGTCTTAATGCTGCGCTCCGGCTCCGGTATTTCCGCTATTTCCAGCGTCCCCTATGCATTTTCCCTTGTTTTTCCGGCTTTGACCCTTGGCACCTGGACCTACATTTTCCAGGGACTTCTGGTTTTAAGCCTGATGATCTTAAAAAAGCGCTTTGTTCCCAGCTACCTGTTCAGCTTTGTAGCAGGTTTTGCTTTTGGAAAAATGGTAGATGTCCATGAGATCTGGATCAATACACTGCCTCTTACCATTCCCCTGCGGGTATTTTACTTTGTGGCAAGTTACCTGATCCTCTGCTTCGGTATCGCTCTTTCCAACCGCTGCAAACTTCCGGTCATCCCAACTGACTTATTCCCGAGAGACCTCTCCGAGATCATTAAAAAACCTTATTCCAAAGTCAAGATCACCTTTGACGTAACCTGTCTTTTCCTTACCGCCTGCATGACCTTCTTCTGCCTGGGACATATCTCCGGCCTTGGTATCGGTACAGTAGCAGCCGCCTTTACTATGGGAAAGACCATTGGACTCATAGGGGAAGCCATTGATAAAAAGATTGAATTTGTATCTGTGTTAAGTAAGTAAAACATATGCGTAACTATACTAAAAGCCGCCCAACCAGGCGGCTTTTGTTTTATATTCTTATTTTCCTATGGGCTTTAAAATAGCTGCCAGGGTTTCTTTGATCTTCTCCACATCCACAGGTTTTGGTATATGGCCGTTCATTCCCATGGAAAGTGCCTTTTTCCGGTCTTCCTCAAAGGCGTTGGCTGTCATGGCAATAATGGGAATGCCGGATTTTTTCTTATCCGGCAGGCGGCGGATGACCTGGGTCGCCTTGTATCCATCCATATTGGGCATCTGGATGTCCATAAGGATAAGATCATAGGTTCCATCTGGTGCTTTTTCCAGCTTATCCACACAGATCACACCATCTTCTGCACGTTCCACACTGAATCCCATCTCCTCAAGAATTGCTATGGAGATTTCTGCATTCAGTTCATTATCCTCTGCCAGCAGAATGTGTTTTCCAGAAAAATCCATACCAGACGTTGAGTGAGAGAATATTTTTTTCTCATAATACTCTTCATCTGCCAGCTTATGAGGGATCGTTACTGTAAACCTGCTTCCTTTTCCCAGTTCACTTTCCACTTTAATGGTTCCACCCATCAGCTCCACCATACTTTTTACAATAGCCATTCCAAGGCCTGAGCCGGCCACTTTTCCTGCAGTTGTATTTCTTTCCCTGGAAAAGGAGTCAAACAGATGAGGAAGAAATTCCTTACTCATACCAATACCTGTATCTTCAATGGAAGTTTCCACAGTAACATACCCTTCTTTTTCATTTGGCAGTTCCCTTGTGGTGATACAGATTTTTCCGCCAGGTGGCGTATATTTTACTGCATTACTGATGATATTGGTAAGGATCTCCTGCATCTTGGTCTTGTCACATATAATATGAGGATGTTCTACATTTACAATGTGACTGATCGTCAGATTCTTTTTCTTTGCTTCCATATCAAAAAAGTCACAGACACTGCTGACAATATTTCCCGCCTTGTTATAATTTTCATCCAGCTCCATTTTTCCGCTTTCGATGCGGGCCATATCCAGCACATTATTGATGATGGACAATAACAGGTTGCCGGACTGTTCAATCATATCCTGATAATGAAGCAGCTTAGGATCGGTGACCCGCTCCCTCATTAACTGGGAATATCCTAAAATAGCATTCATGGGAGTTCGGATATCATGGGACATATTCAGTAAAAATGTGGTTTTGGCCTCATTAGCATCTTCTGCTACCTGATATGCAATACGCAGGCGCTCCTGTTCCATCTCCTGCTGCTTCTGTTTGCTTACAATACGGGTCACATAAAGAATATGTGTTACTTTTCCCTCTTCATTTCGTTTTTTTTCAAGGAAACGAGCCTGATGCCAGTTGCCGTCCTTGGCAAGGTACTCGATCTCGATCATATCAGAACTTCCAATCCTTTCCGCAACATCCGACAGATCAAAAAAACGCAGTACCTCACTCTGGTAGCTTTCTGCAACGAAATTACGGCACAGTTCATAGAGTTTTGACTGTGCATCTCCTCCCTGCCCTGTAAGGCGGTGGATGAAATAATCCTGATTGGATATCTCTTCATAAAAATTCTGTGCCAGGTCAATATTATAAATAAAAACAAATCCCCTGCTTACAGCAGAAATAACCTCATGTTCCAACAGAAGCTCGTTTCTGGCATTTTGTGCCTCCTGCAAAGCCTTGTGAAGCTTTTCGCTGGTCTCATGTTTTTCATCCGTATTGATAAAAACACCGTCAAAAGCAATGGGAGAACCATCTGCTCTTCGTGACAGACGGCCTGCAGCCCGAAACCAGTGATAGGTTCCGTCTTTTGCCATCACCCGGTATTCCAGATCATACGTCTTTTTTCCGGAATAATCCTGCACCGTGCTGTAATACTCTGCCAGAGCACGTTTTTTATCTTCCGGATGCAGTCTGTCAGACCAGGATTCAAACTGGTTGGGGAACTCTTCCACAGAAGTAAATCCCAACATTTTACGCATGGCATCAGACCACCAGCAGACGATCATTTCTCCCTGTGCATTATATTGCAGTTTCCATGCACCGGAACCCAACGCCTCATGTACATTTCTAAGGGCTGCGATCTCATTTTCCAGTTCGCCCTGATATTTTTTTATATCCTTTTCCATAGCGGATGTTTTATTGAAAACAGCTTTATCTACATGTTTTTTTCTTATTCCAGTCTTCGTTTTTTCAAGTTTATTCTTTGCTCCAGCAGACATTTTAATTTCCTCATATCTATCTTTTTATGACTTTTTACAATATCTGGTAATGGCATCTTTTAATTTGCCTATGTCAAAGGGTTTGGCAATATGTTCGTTCATTCCTGCGTCCAGACATTTTTTCGCATCCTCTGCAAAAGCATTGGCTGTCATAGCAATGATAGGGATCGTTTTTGCGTCCGGCCGGTCCAGCTCACGGATCGCTTTTGTGGCTGCCAACCCATCCATCACCGGCATCATAATATCCATAAGTATCACATCAAAGGTACCTTCCGGATTGCTTTTAAAGGTATCTACTGCCTCTTTGCCATTTGTCACAACAATCACTTCTGCGCCTTCATCTCCAAGAAGCATCTGGGCGATTTCTGCATTCAGCTCATTATCTTCTGCCATCAAAAGACGCAGTCCTTTTATGCTTTTTTCTGTTTCTTCTTCCTTCACTGGCTCAGAAACGGGAGGATACGCGATCTCAAATGAAAGAACAACAACAAATTCAGAACCTTCTCCTTCTTTACTGGTAACAGAAATCGTTCCACCCATCTGTTCCACCAGATTCTTTACAATGGTCATACCAAGTCCTGTTCCCTGGTAAACACTGCGGGCATCACTTTTTTCCTGTGCAAAGGGTTCAAAGATCCTCTTTAAAAATGCTTCACTCATACCTACACCTGTATCGGAAATGGTCCAGCGGTATGTGCAGTACCCCTCTTTTGCAGGAAGGGATTCTATAATGGTGGTGATCTTCCCACCTGGCCGGTTGTATTTAATACAGTTGCCGTAAATATTCAAAAAAATCTGGCGTAAATGCAGAGGACTTCCATAAATATAAGGATATGGTATCGCTGACTTGCCTTTTTCATAACACCACTCTATCCCTGCCTCTTTTGCACGGTCTACCACAATACTTACAATATCTTTTGTCAATGTCATCAGGCTGATGACCTCATGTGTCAGACCTGTCTCTCCATCTTCCATTTTGCTTACCTGCAAAACATCATTGATCAGGGACAGCAGATGATTGGCAGAAATCAGCATTTTTTCATGATTTTCCCGTATCAGCTTTTTATCACCAAAATGACCTTCATCGATCTTTAAAAGACCGATAATGCCATTAAGAGGCGTACGGATATCATGGGACATATTGGAAAGGAACAATGTTTTTGCCTTGTTTGCAGCCTCCGCCTGTTTTGCTAATGCCGTCATTTTTTCTGCCTTCTGATGTGCCAGTCTGGCCAGTTTTTTCTGATTATTGGACCGGATGACAAAAACAGACATGATTGCTGCTGCCAGTACAAAAACAACACTTGAAAAAAGCACCGGATGCATTTCTATAAACATTAATGGCGTTATATCTCCCGCACGATAAGCAGTATATTTATCAGAAATATCCTCGATCATACTATTTGGCATGGCATAGATCGCTTTTGTAAGAATACCTGCCATTGCATGATTTACCTGGGAAGAAACAGAAATATGAAAATTATAAGTCGTTTCTTCGATCAGTGTATAATTTAACTGGCCACTGTGTTCACGGTTTACAAAGGCCTGCGCTGTATAATAGTAAACATAGGCTGCATCAGCTCTTCCTTTCAGTACTGCTTCCATCGCCTCATCCCGGGTCTTGCAGATCAGTTTCTGGGCGTCTTTTGCATAAGTATCTTCCAGTGCAGCAGACTGTTCTACTGTAGATACCACATGGATCTCCCCGTCAAAATCATCTCTTGTAACCATGGCAACCCGCAGCGTAAGATAGGGTGCTGTAATAACGCAATTAGGATTTTCTGCATTGGCTGTTTTGCTTAAACGATAATCAATGCAAAGATCCGCAGAATCATCTTTTCTGCGCTCCAGATATTCTTCTCTTGAATCACAGGCGATCATTTTATAAGAAATCCCTGCATACTCTGCAAGTTCTTTAAAATAATCTGGCAAAATGCCCTTTACTTCTCCCTTTTCCACATAGGAATAAGGATAGCGTGTAGGATCACACACAACTGTAAGAGGTGTATCTTTTGAACTGTACTCCTTAATAATCTCCTTTTCTTCGTCTGTAAAAGTCAGATTCCGATCATTGTAGTTCTCATAAAAACTGTTGTGAAGAGTCGTTCTCCAATCTCCTTCTGTAGCATTCATCTGGTCAATTGCATAATTGATCTTATCTAACAGTTTTGTATTGCCCTTTTTCACGATAGCGTAAAACTCACTGCTGTTAAATTTTTCGATAATACGTTCATTTTCCGTCTGGCGAAGGGAACTTGTAACAATGGCATCCACAGTACCTTCCTGAAGGGCTCTGGTTATCTGGTCCATTGTCTGAAAATAAATGGCATGATAGGTAAACCCATTTTCCCTGGCAAATACTGCAAAATCGTTATTCCTGCTGTTTCCTCTTAAAAGGGCCACACGTATGTCATTATAGGTAGTAAAATCGTGCATAACAATACGGCTGTTATCACTGCGGATCGTAAGAATGGCGCTGCTGGTACCGATTGGACGGGAAAAGTCAAATTTTTCCTCGCGTTCTGGTGTTTTTCTGGCGGAAGTCAGAAGATCGATCTCTCCGTTTTCCAGCATTTCCTGCATCTGTTCCCAGCTTTTATCATAACCTACGTATTCATAATCCACATCCAGATACCTGGATATCAGCTGCAAAAATTCATAGCCATAGCCACTGCGGTTCCCTTCTTCATCCATGACATGATATCCATCCATAGCAAAAAAACCCACACGTATCTTTTCACGCTGGGCTGCATCATATTTTGCATATGCATTTGACGGCAGCATGCCTGTTATACATGCTGCTAAAAATACAATAACGATCACTCTGGCTAAAACTGTCTTCCCCTTTATTCCCATATAGTACCTGTCCCCTGAACGATTTTTCCAGTTACAAGAAAAACAAAAGAAATATTACTTCTATGAGTTATTTTACTATATGGATGGGTAATCGGCAATCATATTTCCATCTATTTCAGACAAAAGCTTTCATCGGGCTTCTGTTTTTTTACTGTGTATTTATTTTCCGTATAGATCCAGGCTGCAAAAACCACAGTTGCCGGAACACTTAATACGATCCCGAAACTGCCGGAAAGTCCCTGCATCAGTGCAATACCGATATTATTAGAATTGATGATCTGAAGATAAGGAAGATGATAGGCATAATCCATGATCAGCATGGACACGCTGCTGCCTGCAAAGGCTAAGATCAGCGTATTGGAGTCTGTTCCCATCATATCACGGCCTACACGCATTCCGGCTTTGATCAGTTTCATGCGGGAAATGTCCGGACTCTGGTCGCAGATCTCTTTCATGGCACTGGATATGGACATGGCCACATCCATAACAGCTCCTAAGGTGCTGATAAGAAGGCCTGAAAATAAAAGGCCGCCTACCTGTATATTATTTGTCTCATAAAGGGTGAGCAGACTTTCTATGTCTGACACATTCCACCCTGTAATTCCTGATAATTTTGAAAATACAGTAGCTGTGATCCCGGCGATCAGAACTCCTGTAATGGTCCCTGCAACGGCACAGACTGTCTTTTTTGAGGCTCTTCCAATAAGATACATGGTCACTGCTGTTGTCACTGCACATATAAATACAGCTGTCCAAAAGGGAGAATATCCCATATAGACCACAGGAAGATAGATAAAAAGAATGGCTCCAAAGGTAAAGATCAGTCCCAGGGCACCTTTTACCCCCTGCATACCTCCCACCAGGCACAATACAAGAAGATAAAGAGCCACAAAACCGATGATAACTTCCTTCCGGTCCATGGAATATACGCTTGTGATCACTGAATCTCCTGCAACGCTCTGGAGAACCACTACCCGCATTCCCACTTTGCAGGCTGCGCCAAAAAGATAGCCTGCGCTGCTGGTAGTTGTAAGTTCCTGTCCCTTTTTCACTCCGCTCGTCATCTTTACAACTACAGTCTGCTGCCCCACACGCATTCCGTCTTCCTGAACATTGTCTTCCAGGATACGGACCACTTTTCCTGTTTCAAAAGTCTGCCCTGTGCGGTTGACCAGCTGTGTCTTATTCACCTGATTCACTTTTATGACTGCCAGTGCCATGATCACCATGATCACTGTCATAACTGCGTATTTTTTTACCTGTTTTTTCAGTGCCTGATCCATTTTTTACTGCCTCGATCTATCCGATCAACGTCCCGCAAAGCTTTCTTTCAGCTTTCGCGGGACGGAATTTGATCTTTTATGTCTTTTTATAGCTTTTTGTAGCTTTTATGCCGGTTTTGAGCTTATCTGTTTACTGTCTTATGAATGGTAAAGGTATTGTCAATGTTTTCTACCTTTCCTTCATCTGTGATCTGGTAAGTAGTGATCTTGAAATCATCCTTTGTCAGATCGATCACAGAGTAGCTTGGCAGCCAGTTCTGGCTTCTTACTTCAATGTAATCCTGCTGTGAGTTGATCAGCTCATAATACTTGGAACCGGAAGCAGAGTTTGCTGTCATATAAAGGGTTCCCTTTGGATTGGTCACAACGGATTTGCCGGAGCTTTCAATGGTGTAGCACTTATTGTCTGCTGTAAAAGCATCTTTTGCTTCTACCGCAGCTGTATCAGATGAAAGAGGATTTAAAGTAATGCTCTCCCCTGTATTGTTGTTATAAGCATGATCCCAGTCATAGTCCAGACCTGTTTCATCCAGTCTGAATTCATAAGAGCCATGTGCCTTTCCGTCTCCATAAAGGATCTTGGAACGGCTGTATGTATGGTCATGTCCCTGAAGGACTACGTCAATATCATACTTGTCAAATACAGGTGTCAGCTGGGTACGAAGGATCATACCGTCCGTATCAGAGTGATCCAGGCCGGAACCGTAGATATCCTGATGAATGGTCACAATACGCCATTTGGTATTTGGGAAGTTTGCAACTGCTTTTTTAATTGCCTGCTCATGCTCTGCCACAT
>JBNMGK010000370.1:0-2739 GCA_050872205.1 Enterocloster sp. | reverse complement strand
TTTCAAGAGTAAGACCTACATAGAACTCACCGTCAGCTACCATCTTGTGGCACTTACCTGAAGAGTCAACGATCTTTCCATCCAGGTTATCATACAGTTTCTTGATGAAATCCCAACCGTCTTCCTTGCCGCCATGGCCCAAGATCATAGTACATAACTGGGTATAAGCAGAACCGGATTTAGAAGGCAGGCAGTATGCGATCTTGCCCTTCCACTCAGGCTTTGTCAGATCTTCCCAGGACTCAGGAATGGTCATTCCGTCTTTTTCGATCAGATCTTTATTATAGAACAGTACCATTGGCAGTGGGCTTTCACCGATCCACTTGTCATCTGGATCCTTGTACTCTTCTGCAATTACATCATCATTTGCACAAACATATGGTGCGAAATAATCCTTAAATGCTGCCAGGGAGTCAGCACCGCCGCCCCAGAGTACGTCAGCAATCGGGTTAGCAGACTCAGCTGCAATACGGTTGCACAGCTCACCGGTTCCAGCTGCTACTACTTCTACCTTAACATTTGGATATTTCTCCATGAACAGGTTTACGCCTGCATTTAACGGATCTGCATCATGAGGAGAATATACAACTACGGTACCGGTATAATCTTCCGGAGCCTTCTCTGCTGTTGCCTCAGACTCTTTTGCTTCTTCCTTGGACTCTTCCTTAGCTTCTGCTGCTGTTGTTTCCTCTGCCTTGGTCTCTGCCGGTGCTGCAGTAGTAGCGGTATTTCCGCCTCCACATGCTGTCATACTCAGTACCATCATGGCTGCCAGTGACGCTGCTGCAAATCTTTTTTTCATATACACCTCTCCTTTTCTATGTACCTTCCTGGTACATCTCTCCCGGTCTCACCGGGACTTAAATAAATTTTGCAGTTTAAAACTGCTTTTCACGATCTTTGGAGTTTTGTTACAGATCCTATACTGCATGTACCGTAACTTTTCACTCCTGATGATGCTATTATATAATTTTATTATGCACATTTCCATTTGTTATTCTAACTTTTGTTGTGTTATTCTGAACTTTTGTATAGTTTTTATGTCGTATTTTGTATTAATATGTACATAATACACATATTCAAATCAAAAAAGGACTGTCGTAATATAAACGCAGTCCTCTTATTACTGCATCTGTTTACGACAGTCCCATTTTTACTTATAACATTTCATAGCCTTTTATAGCTTTTTTACCATTTATAATGCTTGATCAGAGCCTGGGTTCCCAGATCTCCCATGCCTTCTTCTTCCAGTTTTTTACAAATCCCAAGAACATCCTCTAATACATCCAGTTTGGTTCCCCGTTCAGATGCTTCCTCATCTGCAAGGCTCATATCCTTGATAAAATGCTTTAAGAAAAAGCCTGGTGCATAGTCATCTTTTGCTGCCTTGGAAGCTACATTGTTCATCTGAGCGCTTCCTGCCGCACCAGTGGAAATAGACTTAAGCATTACATCTACGTCCAGTCCTGCATTCTTCGCATAGACCATAGCCTCGCATGCGCCTGCTAAAGCACCCGCAATGGCGATCTGGTTGCACATCTTGGTGTGCTGTCCGTTTCCAGATTTTCCTTCGTAGTTGATCGCCTTTCCCATTGCCTCAAATACAGGCAGACAGGTATCAAAGTCCTCTTTATCGCCGCCTACTAAAATAGTCAGTGTTCCCGCCTTTGCACCGCTGTCACCGCCGGTTACAGGAGCATCTAAGCCATGAAGGCCCCTCTTCTTTGCCTCTTCATAGATCTGCTGGTCTAATTTCGGGCTTGTGGTGGTCATATCGATCACATAAGTGCCTTTATCTGCATTTTCAAGGATACCATTTTCCCCGAAATATACTTCCTCTACATCCTTAGGATATCCAACAATGGTAATGACCACATCTTGGCCTTTGGCGCATTCTGCCACTGTATCACACCATACAGCGCCCTCTGCGATCACATCCTCTACCTTTGACTTTGTTCTGGTATAAATAGAAACCTCATAACCAGCCTTCATCAGATTGCGCACCATAGATTTTCCCATAATGCCAACACCAATAAATCCAATTTTCTTTAACATCTGTTTCTCCTTTCCTTCGTTACACAAAATGTCCTTTATGATTTCTTCTATACACGGTTCAAGCCCGGTATTTTCATATTGTTTTCTGATCCCGCACTGATCCAGACGTTCTTTTGCAAAGTCCTTTTCATCAGCTAAGAACCTTCGGCACATTTCCGCATACTTTGGATTTTTCTGGGTATTTTCCCTGTTTAATGCCCGCTGTAAGCGCACGCCGTCTTCTACATGGATATATAAAGGGACCATGACCTCTGCCCCATAATACTTACAGAGCCCTTCATAAGACTCCAGCGTCCCCATCATCAGATAACTGCCGGATCTTAGATCGATCTGCCCGTCATCTGCCGTAAAATAGCTCCATGGCCCGTAAATGGTATCATAAGTGCGGCATTCGATCACCTTACCTGCGTCCTTCATGGACTGAAGCTGCTTCTCATCGGTGAAAATGTACTCCACCCCATTGGTCTCCCCGTCACGGATCGGCCTGGTTGTATACATGCGGACAGTCCCAAGTTCCGGCAGTTCCTTTACCAGACGTTTGTAAATGGTGTCCTTTCCTGAGGCACTTTTTCCCATTACATAATAAATCTTTCCCATTATGCTGTATTTCTCTTTCTGATTTTTCTATTCCTTTTCCGTTTTCAGATCCCTGGTGCTGTTCTTTACCACCTGTATCCTGGAAAG
>JBNMGK010000068.1:0-10360 GCA_050872205.1 Enterocloster sp. | reverse complement strand
CCGTCAGGAATGGCTGGATATGCTGGAGCTGGCGGCCATTGCTACAGTAGGCGATGTGATGAAGCTTAAGGATGAGAACCGTATTGTAGTAAAAGAGGGCCTTAAGAAGCTGGCAGATACAAAGATCCAGGGGCTTGTAAGTCTGATGGAGAAAAATACGCTGGATTCGGAGCACATAAGTGCCTATCATATCGGTTTTGTGCTGGGCCCTTGTCTGAATGCCAGCGGGCGTCTGAAAACGGCACAAATGGCTATGGAACTGCTTCTGGCAGATAATAAGGTCCAGGCAGATGAACTTGCAGATGAGCTAAAGGCATTAAATGACGAACGCAAGGACATGACCCAGGAAGGAACAGATGCTGCTATAGAGCAGGTAGAAACAGAGCTTAAGGATGATAAGGTGCTGGTGGTTTTCCTGCCGGAGTGTCATGAGTCACTGGCGGGCATTGTGGCCGGCAGGATCCGTGAACGGTATAACAAGCCTGTATTTGTCCTTACAAGGGCGGAAGGCTGTGCAAAGGGCTCAGGACGCTCCATAGAGGCGTATCATATGTTCCACGCTTTAGTGGAGGTAAAAGACCTTCTGTTAAAGTTTGGCGGTCATCCCATGGCAGCAGGATTTTCACTGGAAGAGGACAATATAGAGGAATTTCGCAGGCGGTTAAATGAAAATGCCGCAAACAGGCTGACAGAAGATGATTTTATTCCAAGAGTATGGATCGATGTTCCCATGCCTTTTGAATATATAACAGAGAGCCTGATCCGGGAATTAGAGCTTTTAGAGCCTTTTGGACAGGGAAATGAAAAACCTCAGTTTGCTTTAAAATCCCTGAAAATACGAAGTGCCAGAGTATTTGGCCGCAACCGGAATGTGGTGAAATTATCCCTGATGAATGAGCGGGGCTTTTCTATGGACGGCGTGGTATTTACAGAAGGTGACTTATTTATGGAAGAAATGGGAAACAGCCGGACCATGGATATTATTTATTATCCTACAATAAATGAATATAATGGAAACCGCAGTCTTCAGATGGTACTGAAAGACTGGAAGTTTCATTAAGAGGATGCCTCTGGTACATGTGTGCCAGGGGTATTTTTGTGGAAAGAAATATGAGTATGTATATTTTTTATCAAATTTATAAAATGTATGCAAATGAATACTTGAAATTTGCATGACTATGGAGTATAATCGCAGAAAACACCATATCTGGATAAATAAACTGACAAAACACTACAGGTATGGGCAAATGCTGAAAGGAAGGTAGAACAATGGTAAATACAGTTATGGACTTTATTACTTCCTATGATAAGGAAGTAGGAGAAGCAATTCAGGCAGAGTGCGGCCGCCAGAGAAGAAATCTGGAGCTGATCGCCTCTGAAAACATTGTATCAGAACCTGTAATGATGGCTATGGGAACTGTACTGACCAATAAGTACGCAGAAGGTTACCCAGGTAAGCGTTATTACGGCGGCTGCCAGTATGTAGATGTACTGGAGACCATCGCCATTGAACGTGCCAAGAAGCTGTTTGGCTGCGATTATGCAAACGTACAGCCACATTCTGGTGCACAGGCAAATATGGCAGTATTTATCGCTATGTTAAAACCGGGAGATACGGTTATGGGTATGAACCTGGATCATGGCGGTCATCTGACACACGGGAGCCCTGTAAACTTCTCAGGACTGTATTTTAACATTGTTCCTTATGGAGTAGATGACGAAGGCTTTATCGATTATGATGAGCTGGAGAGAAAAGCAAAAGAGGCAAAGCCCAAGCTGATCGTGGCAGGTGCCAGCGCTTATGCAAGAACCATTGATTTTAAGCGTTTCCGTGAGATCGCTGATGAGGTAGGCGCTTATCTGATGGTAGATATGGCTCACATTGCAGGTCTTGTAGCAGCTGGAGAGCATCCAAGCCCAATTCCATATGCAGATGTTGTAACAACTACTACCCACAAGACTTTAAGAGGACCAAGAGGTGGTCTGATCTTAGCAAACAAAGAGGCAGCAGAGAAGTTCAACTTTAATAAGGCTATTTTCCCAGGTACCCAGGGCGGCCCATTAGAGCATGTGATCGCTGCAAAGGCAGTATGCCTGGGCGAGGCATTGAAGCCTGAATTTAAGGAGTATGCACATCAGGTAGTATTAAATGCAAAAGCACTGGCAGATGCACTGCAGAAGCAGGGCTTTAAGATCCTTACAGGCGGCACAGATAACCATTTGATGCTGTTAGACCTGCGTGGTATGGATATCTCTGGTAAAGAGCTGCAGAACCGCTGTGACGAGGTATTTATCACCTTAAACAAGAACACAGTACCAAACGATCCAAGAAGCCCATTCGTAACTTCCGGTGTCCGTATCGGTACACCTGCCGTTACCACCAGAGGCTTAAAGGAAGAAGATATGCCAAAGATCGCAGAGTGCATCTGGCTGGCAGCTACTGACTTTGAGAATAAGAAAGAATATATCAAGGCAGAGGTTACTAAGCTTTGCGATAAGTATCCGCTGTATGAGTAAAGAAATACATAAAGATAATAGAAAACCCCAGGAATGGCCGTTCCTGGGGTTTTCGTTTTGCGCATCTTAAATGCTTCAAATATTTTATTAAGCATTCTCAGTCTTCAGATTCTTCTGTGCCGTAGCCAGCATCAGCTTAATACGGTTCAACTGGTTTACTTCACTGGCACCTGGATCGTAGTCTACGGCGATGATGTTGGATTCTGGATAGCTTCTTCTCAGTTCTTTGATCACGCCTTTTCCTACAATGTGGTTTGGCAGACAGCCAAACGGCTGGGTGCAGATAATGTTTTTAACACCGCTGTGGATCAGCTCTAACATCTCGCCGGTCAAAAACCAGCCTTCACCCGTCTGATTGCCTAAGGATACAAAGCCTTTTGCCATTTCTGCCAGATCACGGATCTCAGAAGGCGGTGTAAAATGTTTGCTGGCGGCCAGTTCTTTTCTTGCAGTCTTTCTGAAGAACTCTAACAGGGCGATGCCTGCATTACAAAGCCTTGCAGTGGATTTCTTCATTCCCAGGTGTTCTGCCTTGAAATTGCTGTTGTAGAAGCAGTAAAGAAGGAAATCCAGCAGGTCAGGCATCACAGCCTCTGCACCTTCTGACTCCAGAAGCTCTACTACATGGTTGTTAGCCAGAGGAGAGAATTTAACCAGGATCTCACCTACGATACCAACCTTCGGCTTCTTAATATCAAGACGCTCCAGATTATCAAAATCACGGATAATGCCACGGATATTTTTCGCAAATTCCATCATAGCAGGCTGTCTCTTGGAAAGTGCTTTAATACAGATCTTTTTCCATTTCTCATGGAGTGCATCGGCACTTCCTGGAACTGCCTCATATGGTCTGGTTGCATAAAGGACACGCATGAAAATGTCACCGTATACAACTGCCTGCATGGCTTTGGTCATCATTGGCAGTGTAATGGAGAAACCTGGGTTGGTCTCCATACCGTTTGCATTAACAGAAATAACAGGAACCTGAGGCATACCGGCTTTCTCCAGTGCCCGGCGGATAAATCCGATATAGTTGGAAGCACGGCAGCCGCCGCCGGTCTGGCTCATAAATACAGCAGTGCGGTTTAAGTCATATTTACCGGATAACAGTGCGTCCATGATCTGGCCGATAACGATCAGAGACGGATAGCAGGCATCATTATTTACATACTGAAGACCTACATCTACGGCATTGCGGTTGTGGTTCTGCAGGATCTCCATGTTATAGCCAAAAGCGCGGATGGCCGGCTCGATCAGGTCAAAATGGATCGGTGACATCTGTGGGCATAACAGGGTGTAATCCTTTTTCATTTCTTTGGTAAACAGCACACGGTTGTAAGCGCTGGAAACCACTTTCCGCTCATAATGCTTCTGGTCACGGACACGAAGAGCCGCGATCAGGGAACGGATACGGATACGGGCTGCTCCCAGGTTATTTACCTCATCGATCTTTAATACAGTATAGATCTTTCCAGATTTTGTTAAAATTTCTGCAACCTGGTCGGTAGTAACAGCGTCCAGACCGCAGCCAAAGGAGTTTAACTGGATCAGATCCAGGTCATCTCTTGTTTTTACAAAGCTTGCAGCTTCATAAAGACGGGAATGGTACATCCACTGGTCAGTGACAACTAAAGGACGTTCTACTTTGCCCATATGGGAAACAGAGTCCTCTGTAAGTACGGCAAAGCCATAGGAAGCGATCAGTTCCGGGATACCATGGTGGATCTCAGGGTCTACATGGTAAGGTCTTCCGGCCAGCACAATGCCCCGCTTTCCATGTTCTTTCATCCAGGCAAGAGTTTCCTCGCCCTTTTTCTCCATGTCAGAACGGGATGCCAGCAGCTCTTCCCAGCCAGCGTGAGCCGCCATGCGGATCTCAGCCTCCGGGATCTGGAATTTTTTGGAAAATTCCCTTACCAGGCCGTCAGTTAAGATCTTTTCATTTGTAAATGCCATGAACGGGTTCATGAAATCTACATGCTCTGTCTCTAATTCCTCTACGTTATTTTTAATATTTTCCGCATAGGAAGTGACCATAGGACAGTTGTAATGGTTTCCTGCTTCCGGACTTTCATTGCGCTCATAAGGAATACATGGGTAGAAGATGAACTTCACACCCTGATGGATGAGCCATGAAATATGACCATGTACCAGCTTTGCCGGATAACATTCAGATTCACTTGGAATGGACTCAATGCCCAGTTCGTAGATCTGTCTGGTAGACTGTGGGGAAAGTGTTACATGGTAACGCAGCTTTTTAAAGAAAACAGCCCAGAATGGGAAGTTTTCATACATATTTAAAACTCTTGGGATACCAACTACACCGCGGTCTGCCTCATCTAAAGGAAGGGACTCGTAGTCGAACATTCTGTGATATTTGTAATCAAACAGGTTTGGTATCTCTTTTTTCGCTTTTGCAAGACCAAGACCGCGCTCACAGCGGTTTCCGGAAATATAACGGCGTCCGCTTCCAAACTGGTTGATGGTTAAAACACAGTGGTTGTTGCAGCCTTTACAGCGGGTCATAGAGGTGGTGTACTGCAGTGCGATGATTTTATCAAGAGGCAGCATGGTGGTCTCTTTTTCACCGGCCATGTGGAAACGCTCTTTTGCGATCAGCGCTGCGCCGAAAGCTCCCATGATACCTGCAATGTCAGGACGGACGGCACGGCAGCCGGAGATCTTCTCAAAGCTGCGAAGGACAGCATCATTATAGAAGGTACCGCCCTGGACAACTACATGCTTTCCAAGGTCAGAAGCGTTTGTGATCTTAATTACCTTAAATAAAGCGTTTTTAATAACAGAGTAAGCCAGGCCAGCAGAAATATCAGCAACCGTAGCTCCTTCTTTCTGTGCCTGCTTTACGTTGGAGTTCATAAATACAGTACAGCGGGTACCAAGGTCTGTAGGATTTTTGGCAAATAATGCTTCTTTTGCGAAATCTTTTACACTGTAATTTAAGCTCTTTGCGAAGGTTTCAATGAAAGAACCGCAGCCGGAGGAACATGCCTCGCTTAACTGTACGCTGTCTACGGTTCCGTCTTTGATCTTAATGCATTTCATATCCTGACCGCCGATGTCAAGGATACAGTCAACTTCCGGCTCAAAGAAAGCAGCGGCATAGTAGTGGGAAATGGTCTCTACTTCTCCCTCATCTAACATAAGAGCGGCCTTTAAAAGAGCTTCGCCGTATCCGGTAGAGCAGGAATAGGCGATGTGAGCCTTTTCTGGAAGCTGTTCTTTGATCTCTGTTACTGCACGGATGGCAGTAGCCAGAGGACTTCCGTTATTATTATCATAGAAACGGTATAATAAAGTACCGTCTTCGCCCACCAGAGCCACCTTTGTGGTGGTGGAACCAGCGTCAATACCCAGATAGCAGTTGCCCTCGTAGGTGGAAAGGTCGCCGGAACGCACATGGTTGTGACCGTGGTCTTCGATAAAAGCGTCATATTCTGCCTGATCCTTAAACAGAGGCTCCATACGCTTTACTTCAAAATCCATTTTAATGCCATTGGAAAGAGAGTCGATCATGTCGGTAATAGCTACCGGCTCCTGTCCTTCCTTTGGGTTCATGGCAGCGCCTACAGCTGCAAACAGGTGGGAGTGATCCGGTGCAATGGTCTGCTCCGGTGTCAGATGCAGCGTGCGCACAAAGGCTTTTCTCAGTTCCGGAAGGAAATGCAAAGGTCCTCCTAAAAAGGCAACATTTCCACGGATGGGCTTACCACAGGCAAGACCGCTGATGGTCTGGTTTACCACTGCCTGGAAAATAGAGGCAGCCAGATCTTCTCTGGTAGCACCGTCGTTGATCAGCGGCTGGATATCAGATTTTGCGAAAACACCGCAGCGGGCTGCAATTGGGTAAATAGCCTTGTAATCTTTTGCATATGTATTTAGTCCAGCAGCATCAGTCTGTAAAAGGGATGCCATCTGGTCAATGAAAGATCCGGTTCCTCCTGCGCAGATACCGTTCATACGCTGGTCGATGCCGCCTGTAAAGTAAATGATCTTGGCATCTTCACCGCCTAACTCAATGGCTACGTCGGTCTGAGGCGCATAGTCCTGGAGAGCAGATGCAACTGCCACAACTTCCTGAACAAAAGGAACATGTAAATGAGATGAAAGTGTAAGGCCGCCGGAGCCGGTGATCACCGGGATAATATTAATGGGGCCGGTCTGGTTTAAGGCTTTCTTTAAAAGTCCAGCCAGAGTTTCCTGAATATTGGCATAATGACGCTCATAATCGGAGAATATAATATGAAGATCCTGATCCAGTAATGCAACTTTGACAGTTGTTGAACCGATATCGATCCCCAGGGTGTAATAAGTTGTAGTCTGATCCATAGTATATGGGGGATGTCCCCTTACCTCCTTCGTGACTTGATGTACTCGCGGAGTTTTTCTGTGCCTGATTTTGTGAGAAGATTTTTTGTCAGTTGTACCCAAATTTCTGAGGCGTACGCGGTGCGTACGTTGATGAAATTCGGGTGCAGATGGCGGAAAATCGGCCACAAAAGCAGGTGCAAGAAAGACTTCGTGAGTGCATCCTATAGCTTATGAAACGTAATTGTTTGTTAGAACATCATGTCTCTCACTGCATTTCCGGGCAAAAAGCCCAAAAAAGCACATTACAGTCTAACACAATCCCCTTTGCTTGGCAATTGTTAAAGGGGGTTAAGAATTTGTGAAGAAAATGAAAAATATGAAACGATTTGACAAAAACCGGGCCAGTCACTATAATGAGTAGGGTGAAAATTCAAAATGGGGGAGATTTCGCATGATACGGATTTTCAAGACAGAAGACGGTGCAATGCACGAAAAAGAGGAGATGCAGCCAGGCTGCTGGATCGCCCTGACCAATCCGACTGCTTCGGAGATCTTAGAGATCGCTGATGCCTGCCAGATCGATCCGGACCATCTGAAAGCACCTCTGGATGAGGAAGAGCGTTCACGTATTGAAGCAGAAGATGAATATACACTGATATTGGTGGATATTCCTTCTATAGAAGAGAGAAACGGGAAAGACTGGTTTGTGACCATTCCTATGGCGATCATTACCACAAAGGATGTGCTGATAACCGTCTGCCTGGAGGAGACCCCGATCCTTACTGCCTTTATGGACGGAAGAGTCAGAGATTTCCATACATTTATGAAAACAAGGTTTATCTTACAGATCCTTTATAAAAATGCAACCCAGTATCTGCAGTACCTGCGTATTATCGATAAGAAGAGTGAGGTTATTGAAAACAAGCTTCACCAGTCCCAGAAAAATGAGGAACTGATCGAACTGTTAGAACTTCAGAAATCACTGGTGTACTTTACTACTTCCCTTCGTTCCAATGAGGTAGTGCTGGAGAAGTTATTAAGGATCGACAAGATCAAGAAGTACCCGGAAGATACCGATCTTCTGGAAGATGTAATCGTAGAGAACAAGCAGGCTATGGAGATGACCAGCATTTACAATGGCATCTTAAGCGGCACCATGGATACCTTTGCCTCTGTTATTTCCAACAATTTAAATATTGTTATGAAATTCCTGGCAACTGTTACCATTGTTATGTCTATCCCTACTATGGTAGCAAGCTTTTACGGCATGAACGTAAGAGCCAGCGGAATGCCTTTTGCAGAGCATCCATATGGATTTGGCATTGTGCTTTTCTTTACACTGGTATTGACACTGATCGTTGCTTATATATTTAATAAGAAAGATCTATTTTAAAATCAGTTTAAAAAAGGAGTTTTTGAATGGGAAAATTTTCCAATAACTGGAAACGCCGCAGTGGAAGTTTCCTGGGATTCCGGAGCATTATTGATATCGTATGTGCCCTGGAGATCCTTGGAGTGGTCCTTTTTCTGGTAGCACCGCAGTTTGTGATGAATTATCTGATCTTAAACCCGGCAGCTATCCTTCACGGCCAGATCTGGCGTATTGTCACATTTTTAGTGTATCCACCAGCCATTACGGGTTCTGATGCCATTATGTTTGTGCTGATGAACGCTCTTGGCATTTACTGTATTCGTGCTTTTGGCACTATTGTAGAGCAGGTGTGGGGAAAATTCCGCTTTAACTGCTATATTATCGGAGGCGTTCTCCTTCATTCTGTTGTTGCCATTGGCATTTACCTGGTAACAGGGCTTTCACTGCCGCTGTTTCCAACTTATTTAGTTTATTCCTTCTTCTTTGTATTTGCCCTGATGTTCCCGGATATGCAGGTACTGTTTATGATGGTACTGCCATTAAAAGCAAGCTGGATCGCAGTGGCAGAGGCAGGAATTTATATTTATTCCTTTATTACAGGCGGACTGATCGAGAAGATCGAGATCGTTATAAGCCTGGTACTCATCGGAGTATTCTTTGGCTGGATGACCTTTGCAGGTCCTTCCGGTTTTAAACAGAAGAAGCGCTCCCAGGAATTCCAGAAGACCACCCAGAAAATGAAAGTGGTAAAAAGAGGACATAAGTGTGCAGTCTGCGGACGCACAGACAAAGACAGTCCTGGCATGGAATTCCGTTATTGTTCCAAATGTGAAGGCAATTATGAATATTGCATGGATCATTTGTACACACATAAGCATGTCAAAAAAGAGGATGCTGATAACAGTAATAATAATTAATGTGATCGGTATGCTCTGCGCTCGGATACCCCAGATCCCCACTTGCCCTGAGATATTTATCCCTGTTTCAGAGGCATAAAAAGGCGGTAAAAGAGCGAATATACTATTAACCCCAATAACATTTATTTATGGAGGAATTTGAAAACATGAAGAAAACTAAGATCGTCTGCACTATGGGCCCCAACACAAATGATAAGAACATTATGCTGGAACTGGCTAAAAATGGAATGGACGTAGCTCGTTTTAACTTCTCCCACGGTGATTATGCAGAGCATCAGAGCCGCCTGGAGATCTTAAAAGAGGTTAGAAAAGAACTGGACCGCCCGGTAGCAGCTCTTCTTGATACAAAGGGACCGGAGATCCGTACCGGCGTATTAAAGGACGGAAAGAAAGTTTCTTTAAAGGAAGGACAGACCTTTACCTTAACTACCAGAGAGATCGTTGGTGATGAAACCATTACCCATATTAACTACTCTGGTCTGAATGAAGATGTTGCAGCTGGAAATAAGATCCTCATCGATGACGGTCTGATCGAACTGGAAGTAGTAAAGGTAGACGGTACTGAGATCGTTTGTACTGTTATCAACGGCGGTGAGTTAGGCGAGAAGAAGGGCGTAAATGTTCCTAATGTAAAGATCAAACTTCCGGCACTGACTGAAAAAGATAAAGAAGATATCCGTTTTGGTATCAAGCAGGGCTTTGATTTTATTGCAGCTTCTTTCGTACGTACAGCTGACTGTATCCGTGAGATCAAGGATATGTTAGATGCAGAAGGTTCTGCAATTAAAGTAATCGCTAAGATCGAGAATGCAGAAGGTATTGAAAACCTGGATGAGATCATTGCAGTTGCAGATGGCATCATGGTAGCAAGAGGTGACATGGGCGTTGAGATCCCGGCTCAGGAAGTTCCTCACATCCAGAAGGAGATCATCCGCAAGTGCAACGAAGCATGCAAGACTGTTATCACTGCAACCCAGATGTTAGACTCCATGATCCGCAACCCAAGACCTACCAGAGCTGAGGTTACTGACGTTGCCAACGCTGTTTATGACGGTACTGACGCAGTAATGCTTTCCGGTGAGACTGCTATGGGTAAATATCCCGTTGACGCATTAAAGATGATGGTATCTATCGTTGAAGAGACGGAAGCTTACTTAGACTACAGTGCATACCGCCGCCGTAAAGTAACAGAAGAGAACATGAAGAACATCTCCAATGCAGTTTG
>JBNMGK010000372.1:0-2729 GCA_050872205.1 Enterocloster sp. | reverse complement strand
ATGGCAGGAACACTGGAATCCAGTGACTGCCAGGTAACTGTAGAGCCGGGAAATGGTTCTGTGGAGTTTAACCTGGAAAGCGCTGTGATCAATCAGTACGGCAACCAGATCCGCAAGGTAGTCCTTCAGACACTGGAAAACCTGGACGTAAAGAATGTGAAAATTTCAGTGGTGGACAAGGGCGCCCTGGACTGCACCATTAAGGCAAGAGTAGAAGGTGCGGTATTCCGTTCTTTAGACCAGATCAAGGATATCCCATGGGGAGGTGCAGTAAGATGATCAATGCAAATAAGAAGCGCTTAAGAAGAACCATGATGTTCTTAAATGCACAGAAACCAGGTCTGATCAAGGACCCATATATCTACAAGCCAGACTCTATTATGCTGGATCTGGAGGATGCAGTTGCTGAGAACCAGAAGGATGCAGCACGTTTCTCCTTATATCATGCATTAAAAGAGATCAACTACAGAGGCTGCGAGAGAGTCGTACGTATCAATGGACTGGATACCCCATACTGGGAAGAGGATATCCACTGTGCAGTAGCAGGCGGCTGTGATGCCATCCGTATCCCGAAGACAGAAAGCGCACTGGATGTACAGAGAGTAGAAGCTGTCGTAGAAGAGTGCGAGAAGAAATATGGCATTCCGGAAGGCCAGACACTGATCATGGCAGCGATCGAGTCTGCAAGAGGTGTTATGAAGGCCCTGGATATCTGTGAAGCATCTGAGATACTGTTTGGTATCGCTCTTTCCGGCGGTGACTATACAAAGGACTTACAGACACACATTACCGGTACCGGCCTGGAGCTTATGGGTGCCCGCCAGAACATGATCATTGCAGCCCGTGCAGCTGGTGTACAGTGCTTTGATACTGTATACACAAACCTGGATGATATGGAAGGCTTCCGCCATGATGTTGAGACCATTCATTTAATGGGATTTGACGGAAAATCCATTATCAACCCACGTCAGATCAACATTGTACATGAGATCTTCACACCAACCCAGAAGGATATCATTTTCGCTGAGAAGGTTGTTAAGGAAATTGATGAGAAAAAAGCTCAGGGTATCGGCGTATTTACTGTAGACGGCAAGATGATTGATATCGCGTTCTATGACGGCGCAAAGAGAACCATTGAACTTGCCAAGGCATCAGGCGTATATAAGGGGGATCTGTAAAATGATAAACGCAGTAGGAAGAGATATACCGGAAGAGATCCTGGAGATGACCGGTAAAGAGGTATTCGAGGGAAATCATTACAGGGACGGATATGTATACAAAAAGGACGGCCCATATACAAAATGTGTGGTAAACAATACACAGAGCAAGCTGGTTGCCAACATCCATGATGTGCTGGTAAAATGCGGCATCAAGGACGGCATGACCTTAGGCTTCCATCATCACTTCCGTGAAGGTGACTATATCGTAAATATGGTCATGGAAGAAGTACATAAAATGGGCATCAAGGATATCACCATCTGCGCAAGCTCCCTTGGTAAGGCACATGATCCTATCGTTCCTTACATTGAGGACGGAACCATTACCAATATCCAGTCATCTGGTGTCCGGGGCAAGATCGGTGAAGCAATTTCCGCAGGTAAATTAAAAGGACTTGCTATCATGCGTTCCCATGGCGGCCGTGTAAGAGCCATTGAAAGCGGTGAGACAAGAATCGATATCGCATTTATCGGAACACCTACCTGTGATGACTATGGCAACTGCCGTGGTATCGGCGGTAAGAGCGACTGCGGCGTGCTTTCCTACGCTATGGTAGATGGTGACTATGCAGATAAGGTAGTAGCAATTACTGACTGCCTGGTACCATTCCCTAACTTCCCGGCCCATATCTCCATGACAAAGGTTGACTATGTAGTAGTTGTAGATGCTATTGGTGATCCAAAGAAGATCGCTACCGGTGCTGCAAAGCCAACTACGGATATGAGAAAGCTGATGATGGCAGATTACTGTACCCAGTTCGTTGTAAACAGCCCGTATTTCAAGGACGGATTTTCTTATCAGACCGGTGTAGGCGGTGCTTCTATTGCATCCACCATTTCCCTGGCTAAGATCATGAAGGAGAGAAATATCCGCATGCGTTTCGGCGTAGGCGGTCTGACCAAGCCAATGTGTGACCTGCTGATCAACAACCAGGTAGACTGCCTGTTGGATACACAGGACTTTGACCTGGCAGCAGTAGAGTCTGTAAAGAACTTAAAGCATTTCCGTATTTCTGCCGGTGAGTACGCAGATCCATTTAACAAGGGAGCTGTAGTAAATAAGCTGGATTTCGTAATCTTAGCTGCACTGGAAGTAGACGTAAACTTTAACTGTAACGTAGTTGTAGGTTCAGACGGTGTGATCACCGGTGCCCAGGGCGGACATCCTGATACAGCAGCAGGAGCCAAGTGTACTATCGTAATCGCACCACTGCTTCAGGGAAGAATTCCTGCAATCTGCAGCGAGGTAACCACAGTAACCACTCCAGGAGAGAGCATTGATGTAGTTATCACAGATTACGGTATTGCCATTAACCCGAGAAGACAGGATCTGATCGAGGCAATGAAGGGCGTAGACCTGCCATTTAAGACCATTGAAGAGCTGCGTGATATCGCATACTCTATCGTAGGCGAGCCGGAGAAGGTTCAGTTTGGAGACAGAGTAGTAGGTATCATCGAAGCACGTGACGGCACGATTATGGACGTTGTACGTCAGATCAAGCCATATACATT
>JBNMGK010000011.1:0-21256 GCA_050872205.1 Enterocloster sp. | reverse complement strand
GTCTCGCAATGGCCGGAAAACAAAGTGCACAGCTGGAACGGAAGAAATTTTTTGCTGACCCGATCATGGTCTCAATGATCGTTGTCCTTCTGGTTTTTCTGGCGCTGTTTATTCTGTACCCGCTGTTAATGCTGTTAGTAGACAGCTTTTATGCAGAGGGAACCATTACGCTGGATGTATTTAAGCGTGTTTTAAATCTGGAACGTTTCCGCAATGCATTTAAAAACACACTGACACTTGGATTTATCGTAGGTTTTGCTTCTACAGCCATTGGTTTATTATTCGCTTATGTAGAAGTATATGTAAAATTAAGAACAAAGATACTGGAAAAGTTATTTGGTCTGGTATCCATGCTTCCTGTAGTATCTCCGCCATTTGTACTGTCTCTGTCCATGATCATGCTCTTTGGACGAAGCGGTATCATCACCCGTTCCCTTTTAGGAATTTATGATTCCAATATTTACGGACTTTTAGGTATCTCCGTTGTTCAGACACTTACATTCTTCCCTGTATGTTATCTGATGTTAAAGGGACTGTTAAAGAACATTGACCCGTCACTGGAAGAAGCGACCAGAGATATGGGAGCCACCCGCTGGAAAGTATTTACAAGCGTAACTTTCCCGCTTCTGCTTCCAGGTCTTGGAAATGCATTCCTGGTAACATTTATTGAGTCTGTAGCAGACTTTGCAAACCCAATGCTGATCGGTGGTTCCTACGATACTCTGGCAACTACCATTTATCTGCAGGTAACAGGTGCTTACGACTCCACCGGTGCAGCAGCCATGTCTGTGGTCCTGCTTTCACTGACCGTTATTCTGTTCCTGATCCAGAAATATTACCTGGAGAAGAAAACAGCCGCTACTCTTACTGGTAAAGCTTCCCGTATGAGAATGCTCATCGAAGATAAGAGCGTAACCGTTCCGCTGACTATTTTCTGCGGCGTGGTAGCAGCTTTCGTACTTTTAATGTACATCATGGTTCCTTTTGGCGCACTGTTCACCCTTTGGGGCAGAGATTACAGTCTGAGCCTTAAATGGTTCCAGTACATGTTTAAGACCAGCGGACTGAAGGCATTTAAGGATTCCTTCGTACTGTCCCTGATCGCAGCTCCTCTTACTGCATTCTTATCCATGGTTATTTCCTACCTGGTCGTTAAGAAGCGCTTTAAGGGCAGAAACTTCATTGAATTCGTATCTATGCTGGCAATGGCTGTACCTGGTACGGTTCTTGGTATCGGATATATCCGTGGTTATGCAAATGGTCTGTTCCGCAGCGGCTTTATGAGCGGTCTTTATGGAACCGGCGCTATTCTGATCATCGTATTTATCGTTCGAAGCCTTCCTACCGGTACACGAAGCGGTATTTCCGCTCTGCGCCAGATCGATAAATCCATTGAAGAGTCTGCCTACGACATGGGCGCAAACTCAGCAAGAGTATTTATGACTGTTACATTACCCCTTATTAAGGATTCCTTCTTCAGCGGCCTGGTAACTGCATTTGTCCGCAGTATTACCGCTATTTCAGCGATCATCCTGTTAGTAACTCCTGACTTCCTGCTGATCACCTGTCAGATCAATGAGCAGGCAGAAAAAGGAAACTACGGTGTTGCCTGCGCTTATGCAACCGTATTGATCATCATTACCTACGGTGCAGTGCTGATCATGAACACGCTGATGAAATTCTTCGGAGTCAGCAGAAAAATCAAAACGGAGGAATAGGTTATGGAAAAGCAGAAAAAAGGTGTTCGTCTGGAACATATTTCCAAAATATATAATGATCCTAAAACAGGAAAAGAGTTTTATGCAGTCCAGGATACCACACTGGATATTGAACCAGGTACATTTGTTACCTTACTGGGACCTTCCGGCTGCGGAAAAACGACTACACTGCGTATGATCGCAGGTTTTGAAAGCCCCGATGAAGGCGAGATCTACTTAGGTGATGAGGCCATCAACAGCCTGACACCAAATAAACGTGATACTGCAATGGTATTCCAGAGCTACGCTCTGCTGCCACATTACAATGTATTTGACAACGTAGCTTACGGCTTAAAGATCCGCAAGGTGCCAAAGGAAGAGATCAAAGAGAGAGTTTTAAACATCCTGAAACTGGTAGAAATGGACGGAATGGAGTCCCGTATGACCAACCAGCTTTCCGGTGGACAGCAGCAGCGAGTTGCTCTGGCCCGTGCACTGGTCATTGAACCAAGTGTCCTGCTTTTTGATGAGCCTTTAAGTAACCTGGATGCAAAGCTGCGTGTGACCATGCGTACTGAGATCCGTAAGATCCAGCAGAAGGTGGGAATTACCGCTATCTACGTAACCCATGACCAGTCAGAGGCAATGAGTATCTCTGATAAGATCATTATCATGAGCAAGGGCAAAGTAGAGCAGATCGGTACTCCAAGAGAGATCTACTATCATCCAAAGAGCCGTTTCGTAGCAGACTTTATCGGTGAAGCAAACTTCTTAAAGGCAAAAGTTAAGTCTGTAAATGGTGAAAAGGCTGTGATCGATGTAATCGGTGAAGAGATCGAGGTCAACAACTACGGTGAGAAGGCTGCAGGAGATGAAGCAAGCCTGGTTCTCCGTCCGGAGGCAGTTGTTCTTTCTGAAAAAGGACTTCTGGAAGGAACCGTTACACTGTCAACCTTCATGGGTTCGTATCAGTATTATCAGGTAATGGTAGGTGATATGGAGATCCAGATCACAGACTACAATCCTGTAAACCGCCGGATCTATGAAGTAGGCGAAAAGGCATATCTGGACTTTGATCCTCATGGGGTTTACGTCCTGTAAAAATTTTATATTTGGCAATATACAAAAGCGCATCCTGAGAAAAAATCCGGGTGCGCTTTTTATTGCTATTTATCTAAAAACATGATAAACCTGATATATATTTTCTGAGATCTGATACATATTAAAACAGATATTTTTTCTGTATAATAAGAAATATCAGAGAGGTCAGAAAACATTAACTATTTAAGAAGGAGGAAATAAAGTATGTTGAAAAAGTCATTGGCAATAGGGCTGAGCGTGGTTATGGCAGCAGAGGTACTTACTGGTTGTTCCGGTGGCTCTGGCGCAGCAGACACCAAGGCAGCTGATACTGGAAAAACAGAGGCAGCAGCAAGCGAGGCCGCAACAGAGGGTGGTTCAGGAGAAGAAAAAACTCTTACTGTGTTCCATTATATGGGACAGTCCGTGAAACAGGAAGGTCTGGAAAAGCTGGAAGAAGAATTTAAGAAGACACATCCAAATATCACTTTCGAGAATATCTTTTATAATCAGGGAACTGACTATTTCCCACAGCTGTCTACCGCCCTTGCTTCTGGTGAGCAGCCAGATATCATCATGGGTAATCCGGCAACCTATCCGGATCTGATCGCAAATGGATATGCAATGGATCTGACAGACAATGAAGTGATCAAAAACTTAAATGTTTCACCGGAAGACTTAAATGATGCTTCTGCAGACGGAAAAGTATATGCAGTACCTATTGACTTTAAGGCATCTGGCTTCTTCTACAATGTGAAGATGTTTAAAGAAAACGGACTGGAGGTTCCAAAGACATTAACAGAATTTGACCAGTTAGTTGAAACTTTACACAGCAAGGGCATTGATCCATTTGTGGATCTGTACGGAGAAGGCTCTACCGGTGATATTGAAACACGAGGAATCATTGTTCCAAGAGCGGTAGAAGCAGGTGATTTAGATCTGTATGAGAAGCTGATGAGCGGCGAAAAGAAACTTACAGATTACCCTTACATGGACGAAGCATTAAGCGTATGGGATAAGAGAATGACTTATCCACGTATGGATGCAATGGCAAACAACCAGGATAAGGCTCTGGAGCTGTTCGTAACCGGACAGGGCGCAATGATCTTTACAGGTAACTGGAACATTGGTGAGATGCTTGCCAAATCCGAAGGAACTGATTTTGAATTTGATTTCTTCCTGCCTCCGATCGATGATGAAGGAAGCGCAAAGCTTTGCACAACTGTAGACCAGTCCTTTATGGTAAATCCAAATTCTGACTGTGCAGAAGAAGCAATCGAATTCCTGGAATACTGGGTAACAGACGGTGCCTTAGAGTGGTCTGAAACAACCATGATGCCTCTGATCACTGGCGAGTCTTCTGATAAGCTTCTTCCAGTTGTTAAATCTATGGCAGAGTTAAAGGCAAACAGCTCTATTTCTCAGGGTATCTTTACAAAACCATTTAATACTGAGTTTGTAAATGCATGGAGAAAGGGACTTATCTCTTATGCAGAGAGCGTATGCACCGGCAAACCAATGAGCCATGAAGAGTGCTTAAACAATATCCAGTCTCTCTTTGATGACATTATCGCAACCAGTAAATAATTTATACAAAATGATAACAGTAGCCGCTAGAAGTAGCGGCTACTGTTGGGAAAAAATAAAAGGTGTAAAAGTAAGGGAAAGGGATAAGAATGGACAAGATAGAAAGAGTAAAAAAAGCTTTTAAAGGGGAAGAGGTAGACCATGTTCCGGTATGCTTATGGAAACATATTCCCCCTACTTTATGGAAAGATGAGCTGTTTATCAAGGCACAGATGGATTTCTACAGAGAAACAGATGTTGACTTTATCAAACTTTCAGCAGATAAGTATTTCTGCTGGCCGGCAGCTGCATTAAAAGATATCCAGTCTGCAAAACAGCTTTATGAATTAAAGCCATTTGGCCCTCATCATCCACATATCAGAGGCCAGATCAACCGTACCAAAAAGATCATGGAAGAAGTAAATGGTGAGTGCCTGGCATTTTACCTGATCTTCTGCCCGTTATCTTATTTACGTCTGGAGATCGGATATCCGAAGATGATGCAGTTTATGGAGGAAGATCCGGAAGCTGTATTATATGCAGAAAAAGTGATCGCAGAGGACGTAAAGGTATTAGTCAAAGGCATTATTGAAGAGTCTGGTGTAGCAGGTATCTTTTACAGTGTACAGAATGCGGAAGAGAACCGTTTTACATATGAGACTTATAGAAAATACATCACTCCACCGGAGAAAGACGTTCTGGATTATGCCAATACCTTAAGTGATATGAACATACTTCACTGCTGTGGCTGGGAAGGTATTCCAAACAGACTGGAAGACTGGGCTGACTATAAGACAGCAGTAGTAAGTTGGGCAAGATTTATTGATAACCTGGATGTAAAACAGGCAAAAGAGAAGTTTGGACGTACTGTATGGGGCGGTTTTGACAACCGGCCGGGAAGCCTGATCTATACTGGCACAAGAGAAGAGATCGAAGCAGAGGTGAAGCGCCTGGTTGAGGAAAGCGGCAAGAGAGGCTATATCATCGGACCGGACTGCAGCATCCATGATGAGCTTCCAGAAGAGCGGATCAAATGGATCGTAGAAGCAGCAAGAAAGATCTGACAGTTTTAAAAATATAGATGTAAAAGGAGAATGATATGTATTACGTTGATGAGTATAAAGCAGACAGAAAAAGATATGAGACAATGCAGTACAACCGCTGCGGAAAAAGCGGACTGAAACTTCCTGTCGTATCTTTAGGACTGTGGCACAATTTTGGCTCTAAAGACAATTATGACATGATGAAGACACTTTGCTTTACAGCCTTTGATCATGGCATTACCCATTTTGACCTGGCAAATAATTACGGACCTATTTATGGTTCCGCAGAGGAAAACTTTGGACGGATCATGCATGATTTTTTACGTCCTTACAGAAATGAGCTGATCATCAGTACAAAAGCCGGTTATGACATGTGGGACGGCCCTTATGGAAACTGGGGTTCCAGAAAATACCTTATTGCCAGTCTGGATGAGTCCTTAAAGAGAATGCAGTTAGATTATGTAGACATTTTCTATCATCACAGAATGGACCCGGAAACACCACTGGAAGAGACGATCCTGGCACTGGATCAGATCGTCCGCTCTGGAAAGGCACTGTATGCAGGTATCTCCAATTATGACGGAGAACATGCAAAGAAGGCTATGGAGATCGCAAAGGAGATCCATTTACCACTGATCATCAACCAGAACCGTTACAATATTTTTGACAGAACTGTTGAAAATAATGGCTTAAAGGATTATGTCCATGAGGCTGGAATGGGTCTGATCTGCTTCAGCCCACTGGCACAGGGAATGTTATCTGAAAAGTATATCAATGGTATCCCGGCTGACAGCCGTGTGGCTAAAGACGGAAGATTCCTTCATGCGTCAGACATTACTCCGGAAAAGATTGAAAAGATCAAAAAACTGGATGCCCTTGCAAAAGAGAGAGGACAGAGCCTTCCTCAGATGGCACTTTCCTGGCTGTTAAAGGACAATGATGTGACCAGTGTACTGATCGGAGCATCCAAGCCGGAGCAGATCTTAAGCAACATAGGAATTATTGGAAATACAACATTTACAAAAGAAGAACTGGATCTGATCGATCAGATCTCAAAATAACAGAGAGGCGGGGAAGAAATAATGAAACAGAAAAGATCAGTAAGAAAGTTGCGGACTCATGCAGGGAATTTCTTATTTCTGTTCCCCGCTTTGTTCTTATACTGTTTTGTGGTGATCGTACCTTTTATACAGGGTATTCCTTATTCTTTCACCAACAGAGCCAGCGTGGTAAGCCAGGACTACGATTTTGTAGGGCTTAAAAATTACATTGAGCTTCTTACAAACCAGTATTTCCAGAAGGCATTTTTACATACGGCAGAGTTTACAGTTATTTACGTGATCGGCGCCAATGTACTGGGACTGGCTTTAGCCCTTATGCTGTGCAGGTCCTCTAAATTTAATAACCTGGCAAGAACTATAATGTTTATTCCATTTACAGTTGCCCTTACCAGCGGCGCTATTGTATGGAGCTATGTGTTTACAGACGTATATTCTCCATTGTTTCAGAAAATGAGCCCCCTGGGTCTTTCTTCACAGGTAGTACCGGCTATGGCGATCATCGCGATCTGGAGAGATATGGGTTACTGTATGCTGATCTATCTGGCGGGACTTCAGTCCATTTCCGGAGAATACTATGAGGCTGCAAAGGTAGACGGAGCCACCTGGTGGCAGAGGACCAGACTGATCACATTTCCACTGATCCTTCCAGCCATTGTTTCCAATGTAACATTGCTGATCGCCTGGGGCCTTAAGTGCTTTGATTATCCAATGGCAGTAGCAAGAAACATGGAAGCAGCCCAGACTGTATCTATGTATGTATATGATTACATATTTGGATTTAATAAGGCCGGTATTGGTCAGGCAGCAGCGATCATTATAACTGTGGTACTGGTTGTTATTACCCAGTGCATCACATCCATAGGCGCGAAACTGGAGGTGGATCAATAATGGGAACACAAAAGAAGAGACATATTTTATCTGTATTACAGAAGATCCTTATATCTGTGGTTATGGTAGTAGTCATATCTCCTTTTTACATCAGTATTGTTTATGCACTGAAAAATAAAAATGATCTGACTGTAAACCGCCTGGCATGGCCTGCGCATCCTACACTGATGAACTTTAAAAGGGTTATCCTGGAAAATGATCAGTTCCTTACCGGATATAAGAACAGTATCCTGACTACGGTTCCTGTAGTGATCCTGTTAATGATCATTACCTCTATGGCAGCTTATGTACTGGCAAGATATACATCAAAGGTCTATAAATGGATCTATCTGATCTTTATTTCCGGAATGCTTATTCCGATCCAGTGCATCATGCTTCCTTTTTACATCAATTTCTTTAAATTAAACCTGACAAACTCCAATCTGGGCTTTGTCATTGCAAGAACAGGCCTGCAGATACCGATCAGTATCCTGGTAGTTACCGGTTTTGTAAAAGCGATACCGCTGGATCTGGAAGAGTCAGCCAGGATCGATGGCTGCAACCGTTTTAAAATGTTCTGGAAAGTGGTATTCCCTTTAATGAAGCCTGTAAATGCCACCCAGCTGGTTTTAAATACGCTGTTTGTGTGGAACGATTACACCACAGCTATTATCCTTTTAAGAAAACCTTTTGCAAGAACATTGATCCTTGCCCAGATGGCTTATTTTAATGAGTATACTTCCGACCTGAACCTGGCATTTGCCTTTTTCATCCTTGCAACCTTACCGATCCTGATCATATATTTCAGTATGCAGAAATATGTAGTAGGTGGTATAATGATGGGAGCAGTAAAAGGGTGATAACAGGAAAAAGGGAGAAGATATGGCCTACAGAGCAGTTATGATCGATGATAATAAAAATACAGTTCTTTCCCTGGAGTATTCTATTGAATGGGAAAAGCTGGGAATAGAGCTGGTGGGGACCGCTTATGACGGCAGAAGTGGAAAAGAGCTGATCGAAAGGACCGATCCGGATATTATCATCAGCGACATCAATATGCCTTATATGGATGGATTTTCCATGGTGGAAGCGTCGAAAAAAGCAGAAGACCGTATTATCATCGTGATCACGGGTTATGACAAGTTCCAGTATGCGTCCAGAGCCATTAAGCTGGCGGTATTTGACTATATCTTAAAACCCATTGATGATGAAGAATTAAATGATACTTTAAAACGGGCTGTGCGCAAGCTGGATAAAAAGCACAGCCTGGAAAATGAGAAGAGCAATACCGTAAAGGCAATGATGACGGTAGCCATTGTCAACCAAAGAGATGACAGCGTAAAGATCATTGCAGGAAGTGAAAATGAACCAGTTACAAGGGCCGTGGTGATGATAGGAGCACTGAAAAGTGAGCCGTCCAAGGCCCTTTTGGAGCGTGTTGAGACTCTGACTTTATTATCTTTGGGAAGCGCCTATTCCATTGTAACGGAAGAACGGATCATTTTGTTAGTGATCGAAAAAACGGAAAACAGTGGCTGGCAGGCAGAAACAGAAAAGTTAAAAGAGAAACTGACTACATTGGAGGAACTGTCCGCTCTTGGCATCAGCAGTGCAAAAGAGGGGACAGCTTCCTTCTATTCGTTATATTTAGAGGCATATGAGGATCTTCTGAAAAAGAACGGAAAAGAAAATCATACTCAGGTTTCTGATCTTCAGGAAAATGCTTTCCGTCTTGCAGACAGCTTAAAGGGTATGGAAGATTATGAACGGATATTGGAGGAGTTCCTTGTGTGTACCTCTGGAAGTTATGTTGCCATACAGATCATGGCGATCTTTTTTTGCAGCCGTATTATGGATGAACATAAGACCTGGCGGAAAGAACTGGATCCTCTTTCTTTTGAGGTGGCAGGCGTTACTTCCCAGAAAATGTTTGCAAGCTGGCTAAAGACATTTTTAGGAAAGATCGATGAGATAAGGGAGAAAAGCAGTGGAAGGTCAGAACTGGTGCTTTCTGCTGTCCGGTATATTAAAAATCACTGCCTGGAAAATCTCAGGCTGGAAACTGTGGCGGAAGAGCTGGCTGTCAGTCCCAATTATCTTTCTACTTTGATAAAAAAGGAAACAGGCATTACTTTCCAGCAGCATATGATTCAGGAAAAGCTGAATATTGCAAAAAAACTTTTAGATGATACCCGGATGACCATTGATGAAATATCAGTAGCTGTGGGATATGAAAATTATATCAGCTTTTACAATGCGTTCCGGAAAAATACCCACATGACGCCCAGTGAATACAGGTTGAAAAAAGGAAAATGTGAATGAACCGGTTGAAACATTATGAAGATATGCCTTTTCAGAAAAAACTGTTTTTTGTGTTCGGAGTAAGTCTGGTATGCTGCATTGTGATCGCAGTATATATCCTTACAGACTACTGTACAAGGATCCTTGTGGATAATAATATAGATAATCTTACGGTTATCAGCAAACAGGCGGGGATCGACTTTGACAGGCGGATCTCTGATACGGAAAAACAGCTTTTTAATAATATCACCATGTTCCAGATACCGGACAGTATTGCGGTATGTGACAGTGATAAAAGCAGTTATAAGAAAAGGGAGTTACGATACAGCTTAAATCAGATCGTTGCGGAAAATACGTATTTTGACTATGCCCTTCTGATCACGGACGGCGGATATACTTGTGATACCATTGAAAAAATAAAAAAGGATAAAGGGGAGATACGTACCTTTTCTCAGGAAGCCCTGGAAAAAAATAAGGAGTATACCTATAGAAATGGATATGCCTGGATCTCTGATGAAAATAACCGGATGTATCTCATCCACAGTATCCGTCAGAGAAGTACATTAAAACATGAAGGTTATCTCATCGTGCGGATCAAGGAAAGAGCCTTTGATCTGGGACAGGTAATGAATAATGGCATTGCCCTGGCATTTTATGATAAAAACAGGCACTGTGTTCATGTTGAGTCAAAACGGGAAGAGCTGATCCCGTCTGTCCGCTCAGGAACTGTGCAGACCGGATATCAGAAGATAGGCGGCATATCCTGTTATGTAGTGGAAAATACGATTAAACACAGTGACTGGATCGTTACAGGCATCACACCGATCAGCAGCATTTATAAGATGCGTTTTAAGGTCCGGGCGGCAGCGGCGTTCTTAACTGCGGTTACGCTCCTGTGTGGCTGTTTTCTCATGTATTACCTTACAAGAAAGGTAAGCAGGCAGATCAAGGCACTTTCTGATACCATTTTAAATGCAGCCAAGGGAGAGATCGGTATCCAGGCGCCTGTTTACATGAATGATGATATTGGAAAAATAGCAGGACGTTTTAATGAAATGTCCCTGCAGAATAAAAGACTGATTGAGGATCTGGTGCAGGCAGAGGCACAGAAGAACAGTGCAAAAATGGAAGCTGTAGATTATAAGTACCGTTTTTTGCATACCCAGATTAACCCCCATTTTATTTATAACAGTCTGGAGACGATCAATGCTATTGCCAAGGTGAACCATACGCCGGAAGTCAGCAGTATTGTACAGCTGATCGGAAAGTATTTCCGCAATATCACCAAATATTCCGATCTTCAGTTTATTGCTCTGGAAAAAGAATTTGAGCTGTTACAGTGTTTTATTGATATTTATAAAACGATCCGTGGCAGCAATATTGAGATCCGTCTGGACTGTCCTCAGGATCTAAAAGAGGTAGAGATCCCTACCATGCTGCTGCAGCCTATTGTAGAAAACAGTTTTGTCCACGGCATGCGGGGAATGGATGAACTGTTTATTGTCTGCCTGTCAGCAAAAGGAATAATGGATGAGCAGGGAAATCTTGCAGAGCTGATCCTTTCTGTGGAAGATAATGGAATTGGAATGGATGAAGCGGCAGTAGAGCGGCTGACAAGGGGAAAACGCAGTGAACCGGATGAAACGGACCGAAAGAAAGTATTTCGCAATATTGGTATTCCAAACATTATAGAGCGGTTGAAAATGCTTTATGGAGACCGGGCGGAACTGACAGTTGTAAGCGGGAAAGATGGTACAACGATCCAGATACGGCTGCCTGCAGGCTGTGAGAAAAAAGATATTTGAGAGAAAAGTCAGAAAGAGATCTGTGGGAATGTGTAAAAATACTCATAAAAATAAAAAAATGTATATATTGTGCCTGGCAGTTGTGGCTTTTGCTGTGTCTGTCTGTGTTACCGGCTGCAGCAGGACGGGCTCTGTGCAGAGCAGGACGAAAGGTACGGCAGTCACTGGAATGGATACAGCCAGCCTGGTTGTATACAGTCCTCATCCTCTGGATTTTATCAATCCACTTGTATCCGAATTTGAGGCACAGACGGGGATCTCTGTGCAGGTGCGCACAGGTGGCACCGGCGAGCTTTTAAAATGGGCCAGAGAAGGGGATGAACCGGAATGTGATGTATTCTGGGGAGGTTCTTTGTATACAGCAGGGGCAGGAAAGGACCTGTTTGAGCCTTATATCAGTGAAAATGAAGAGTATGTCCGGGAGGAATTTAAAAACAAAGAAGGAAATATGACCCGTTCTACAGATATTCCCAGTGTGCTTATGGTCAATACCAATCTTCTTGGAGGTATGAAGATCGAAGGATATGAGGATCTGTTAGATGAGCGGTTAAAAGGGAAGATCGCCATGTGTGATCCGTCTACTTCTTCTTCTGCCAGTGAGCATCTGATCAACATGCTTTATGCCATGGGAAAGGGAGACCCGGAAAAAGGCTGGGATTATGTGGAAAAATTCTGTAAAAATCTGGATGGCGTGCTTTTAAAAAACTCCTCAGAGGTATATCAGGGAGTGGCAGAAGGACGTTATACAGCAGGACTTACTTTTGAAGAAGGCGGCGCAGGTTATGTATCTAAGGGTGCGCCTGTAAAACTGGTCTATATGAAGGAGGGGGTTGCATCCACTCCTGATGTGGTATGTATCGTAAAGGGAAGTAAACATAAAAAAGCGGCAGAGGAATACGTGGACTTTGTAACAGGAAAAGCGGCCCAGACTGTGATCGCAGACAGCCTGGACCGCCGTTCTGTACGAAAAGACGTGGAAGCTGCGGCCTATCTTCCAGATAAAGACGAGATCCATATGATCACCACTGACGAGACTCTGGTCAATGAAAAGAAAGAGCAGTGGCAGCAGAGGTTTCTTAAGATCTTTAAGGAGGTGTCCGGGAAATGAAACGGGAACGTTATTTTCGGGATGAGCTGTGGCGGATGTTTGTTACCTATGCCATTCTTCCGGCTGTTCTGTTTACCTTTATCTGCGGGATCCTTTTTATGGCAGTCCTGCTTCATGGAAGGAAACGGGCCAACCGGGATTATCTTGCCTATGTGACCGGCCGGGTAAAGCAGACAGTAGAAAGCTGCGAGCAGGGGATCGAAACTCTGTCACAGCTTCCCCAGGCAGTGTCCGGACCGGGATATGTACTGGAGCGCAACCAGATCTTTCAGATCTTTTATGGGATCTCTGAACAGGCGGGCTATGAGCCGGAACTGTATCTGGTAGACCAGCGGGGCAGACTGCTTTTATCTAATAAAGAAAAACTCCCTTCTTATCTTAATAAAAGACAGGAAGTGGAATGGGGGATCTATGCGGCTATGGATGCCAGACCGGGGCAGACCGCTTTCCGGCTGATAAATGGCTGGGACAGCGGGGCAAGCACAGCAGTTTTTGGCCGCTGGGTAAGTTCAGAGGACGGAAACGGGCGTTATATCATCCTTGCTGTCCCAGGCAGCGGACTTTTAGGGACACTTGCAAGATCAGGAGACCAGGTGGCAGTAACGGACCGCTATGGCTGGGCTTATTTTTGCAATAATGGCCTCTTCCTTACAGAGAGTAATCAGGTGCGGACTGCATTAAAAGAAGCAGGATCTTATATGCGCCTGGACCAGAAGACTTATTTTACATCAGAAAGCAATCTGGAAAATGGCCGTTTTCACATTTATGTTATGTCTGATGTGCAAAATGTGCTTACATCTTTGATCTTTGCTGGTATACTGGTAGCAGTGGCCCTGCTGATCATGACTGCCTGGGTATTGTTCCAGTCCAAACAGGTGACAGAACGGAAAACAGAAGATCTGTATAAGCTGTTAGACGGGATGGAGCTTGCCAGACAGGGAAATCTGGAGCGCACCAGGAACATTGACCGGGATAATGAGTTTAAGATGATCGCAGATTCTTATAATGAGACCATTACCAGTCTGAAAGAACAGATGGAAAATAACCAGAAAATGACGGAGCTTCTGGCTCTGGCCCAGACCAAGCAGCTGGAGTCCCAGTTTAATCCCCATTTTCTTTACAATACACTGGAAAATATCCGGTATATGTGCAAGCTGGAGCCTGCAACGGCTGAGAGAATGGTATTTTCACTGTCCAAACTTTTGCGCTACAGCCTGGATGGCAGCAGGGAGCAGGTAACTCTGAAAGAGGACCTGGGGCATTTAAATAATTATCTGTCGATCCTGGAAAAACGGTTTGGAAGCCGGTTTGAATATAAGATCGATATTGCCCAGGAGTGCATGCAGTGTCTGATCCCCAAGCTGGTCTTACAGCCGATGATCGAAAATTCTGTAAAATATGGTTTCGGCAACCAGTTAAACCTCCATGTGGAGTTAAAGGCGTATATCCACGAGGAAAAATTAATGATGATCTGCCGGGATGACGGTGTGGGGATGAGCGCCACCATGGTTGAAAATTTACGCGCTCTTATGGCTCAGAAGGAAGCACCGGGCAAACACTCCGGACTTTATAATATACACCGAAGGATCCAGCTTCTTTATGGACACCCTTATGGTGTGGAAATACGCAGCCTGGAAGGACATGGAACGACTCTGATAGTCACTCTTCCGGCAGTAGCAGAAAAAAATGCAGGTTCAGAACAGGGGGAGGAAAACGATGCTTCGTGTAATGATAGTGGAAGATGAGGATATGATCCGCAAGGGTCTTGTATTTACCATTGACTGGCTTTCTATGGATTGCGTGGTAGTGGCAGAAGCCTCCAATGGACAGGAAGGCTATGAGCGTATCCTGGAATATAAGCCGGATGTGGTGATCGCAGATATCTGCATGCCTTTTATGGACGGTATTGAAATGATACAGAAAGCATCGGAAAAGGTGAAGTTTAAAAGCATCCTTCTGACCAGCTATGCAGAATTTGATTATGCCAGAAGGGCTATTGAGGCCAGAGTCTGCGAATATCTGTTAAAGCCGGTGGATGAGGAAAAGCTGGCCCAGATCATGAAAAAACTGGGAGAAGAGATCACCAGTGTACGCCAGGTAGAATATGCCATGGAACAGGCGGAACTGGAAGGTGGAAACCTGAACCTGGAATATTATATGAAGCTGGACCGTTCAGAAAATGGCTATGTTTCAAAGTTACTGGAAGCGATCCGGACACGGTACGGGGAGAAACTGAGTATTGAGTCCATTTCCGAAGAAATGGGAGTCAGCGCCAGCTATTTAAGCCGCAAGTTTAAGGAGATCACAGGACAGACTTTTCTGGATTTCCTGAATAAATATCGGGTACAGCAGGCGATCACCCTGTTAAATACCAAAGAATACCGGATCAGTGAGATCTCAGAGGCAGTGGGATTTTCTGATTATAAGCATTTCTGTTCTGTATTTAAGAAATACACCTTAAAATCGCCTACAAAATTTGTAAAGGGAGGCTGACATGAGCGTCAGTCTCCCCTTTTTAATCTTAATCTTTATCCTTATCTTTGTCTTTCTCTTTATTTTTCTTTTTGGATTTCTTTTCTCCTTTTTCAGCCTTTTCGCTTTTCTCCGGTTTTTCTCCTTTATCCCCTTTGGAAGCCTTTTTGGAGGCTTTTTTTGAGATCTTGATACCCTTTTTTGCTTTGCCATAGAGGCTTGGGACTTTCTTTTCTTTGCTGATAACAGGGTCCATATCTGTGACGGTATCAGTATCAGGTGTGCTTTGGGCTTCACTTTCAGAAGCCATAGCCTGCTGTGGTTCCAGTTCCGGCAGCGGTTCTCCATTATCCGGGATATAGGTTACGATATCTTCAATACGGCAGGAAAGCAGCCTGCACAAAGTATCCAGTGTCTGTGTGGAAACGGTCAGATTATTTTTCAGTCTGCCGATCTGTCCGGCGCTGAATTTCTCATGTTTGATCAGGTGATACTGGGTAATGCCACGTTTTTTCATGGTTTCCCATAAACGGTCGTAGGTGATCATGATAAGTCTCCTTTTTCTTCCTGCTCCCTGGTAACAGCGGCTTCTAACAGTTCCTGGGCTTCTTCTGTAGCGTCTGTACTTCCCATTTCTTCTAATTTGTATTTCAGTTCTTCCTCTACCTCGGCCCGGATCTCATCTTCTTTTGCAGGGTTCATATCCGGAAGTTCACTTAAGGTTCCAATGCCGAAACGACGCATAAACTCTTCCGTAGTGGCAAAAAGGGCCGGGCGGCCGGGGGCATCTAAACGGCCTGCTTCGTAGACCAGGTTATATTCCACCAGGCGGTTTACTGCGTGGTCAGACTTGACACCCCGGATCTTTTCAATCTCCAGCTTGGTCACTGGCTGGCGGTAGGCGATAATGGAAAGTGTTTCCAGGACTACGTCAGAAAGTACCTGCTTTTTAGGGGCAGAGGCAATGCGGATCAGGTTGGAGTAATATTTTGACTGGGTACACATCTGGTAGCTGTCTTCTAACTGGACGATCTCCATGCCGTGTTTGCCAGTCTTATACCGCTTCATCAGCCGTTCTACCGCCGCTTTGGCTGTTTCCTTATCCTGACCAATGGCAATGGCCAGCTGTTTTAATTCCACAGCGCCGCCCATGGTGAACAGGACAGCTTCGATGACTGCCTCCTGGTCTTTTTCATTTTTTACGGGTGTATTATCAATATTCAGACCGTCCAAATATGTAACCTCCTGGTAATTGGTATATTAGTCAACAACAGCATCCAGTTTCTGGATCGCTTCTACATAGATTAAAAATGTTTTTTTCAGATGTTCGATCTCAACGTATTCGTCAGCCTGGTGGGCGCTTCCACGTTCATTTCCCAGTTGTTTTTGTTTATCAGGCATTCCGGCGCCAAAGCCAACAGCATGTTTTAACTTTCTGGCATAAGTACCGCCGCCCATTACATAAGGACTGGGATCTGTTTTAAAATAGTGGCGGCAGATCTCTGTAAGTGCCAGCACTTCTTTTGACTGTGGATCTGTAAAACAGGGAGATGAGTTGTGTATTTCGGTTATTTTAAATCCATGGCTGTCCATACAGGATTTAATATTTCCAAGCAAAACATCATAATCTGCGGTTATATTGTAACGTATGTTTACATTCTGTATAAATGTATGGTCTTCCAGTCTGGCCATTCCGCCTACATGGGTCAGTTTGCCGGACTGTCTATCTTCAAATGGTATGTTTAAGCCTGCACCGTAATAATCTCCAAACATTTTACAGATATCGTCCATAAGAGCTTCTGCATCTGGATCAAGAACGCCAGATCCAAGTAAAAGACCGGCTAATTTTACTTCTGCACTTTCTGAGCCTTCCGGGAATGCCGCATGAGCAGGAATACCGGAAACAGAAATATAAGTGCTGCCATTTTCTGCTATATCAAAAGAACCACCGGCGGCTTCTGTGACTTTTTTCAGTTTCTCATTTTCTGCATCTGTTAAAATAAGAGTGGCCTGTGCCTGGGCCGGTACCTGATTGGACATAATGCCGGACTTGAAATCAATCAGTTTACAGCTTTTTACAGGCTTTTCTGAATTAAAGGTCAAAGTGCCTTTTTCACCGTTGCACACGGGAAACATAACATCCGGAACAAGGGAAAATGCAGGTTCTTTATAATGACTGGTGTAATATTCAATATCTTCCATACCGATCTCTTCATTGCATCCGATGAAAAAGCGGAAGCTGTGTTTTGGTTTGTATCCCTGTTCTTTTAAATATTTAAGTGCGTAAAGAACAGACATAAAGGATCCTTTATTATCGTCCACGCCTCTTCCAAAAAGAAGCCCGTCTTTTACAACAGGGTCAAATGGTTTGCAGTATGTCCAGCCATTTCCGGCAGGTACAACATCAGCATGACCGAAAAAGCCGATCTCTGTTTCAGAGCTACCTTTCCATAACAGAGTACCGCAGTAGTTTTCGTGGTTAAAGGCTTCAAATCCCATGGATCTGCCCAGATCTAATGCAGTGTTCAGTACATTCAGGCATGCTTCACCGTAAGGCATTTTTGGATCACTGGTTTTAATACTTACGCTGGGGATCTTTGCAAGCGTACATATATCCTGAACCAAATGTCCGATATTTTCATTGATCCACTGTTCTTTCATTGCATTTCCTCCTGTTTTATGCCAGATGTTCTTAGAAGTGTTCTTAGAAACTTTCGGGTATTTGTTCTAAGTTCAAGTCTTCTTCCTGACCTTCTGGTTCTATGGTTTCAATATCCATTTCCCCAAATGTTTCTTCCTGGGTAAGATGGATCTTTCCGATCTTCATTAATTCAAGGACTGCTAAAAATGTGACAACTACTTCCAGCTTATCTGTCTGTTTTTCAAGCAGCTGGCGGAAGATGAAGCGCCGGTTTCTTCTGGCATAATCCATAACAGAGGTGATCTTCTGTTCCAGACTTACCGGTTCCCTGCGAATGGTGCCAAATTTGCTTCGGATAGGGTCGGTTTTATATTCCTTGCGCTTCATGACCTGCTCAAAGATGCGCTGCAGCTTTGCAAGAGTGAGCCCGTCTAAAAGCTCGTCAAGGTCAGTAGGAGGCTGGTATTTTGCCACTTCCGGCGGGAGAGAGGAACCTTTGTAAAAATGTCTGGCAGCGCCTTCTTCCCGGTCTGCCAGTTCTTCTGCCAGTATCTTGTAGCGCTTGTATTCCAACAGACGGGCTACCAGCTCCGCTCTTGGATCTACTTCTTCTCCTTCTTCGTTTACTTCCTTTGGGAGGAGCATTTTTGCCTTGATATCTAAAAGGGTGGCAGCCATAACAAGAAATTCGCTGACAATGTTTAAGTCTTCCCGTTCCATGTTCCGCACATATTCCAGATACTGGGCCGTGATCTCCACAATGGGGATATCGTAAATATCTACTTTATTTTTCTCGATCAGATGAAGGAGCAGGTCTAAAGGACCCTCAAAATGCTCCAGTTTGTAGGTAATGGTTTCCATTTTATATATCCTAAATTATAAATTATGATGATACCAGGGGTCAAAGTACAACATCTTATGATCTTATAAGATCTTCTTAAGAGCTGGTATTGTATGGGATCTGCCTGGTATCTGTGGACAGATGTGCAGGACTAAAAGCTGTGGCCGGTTATTTAATCGGATGTTAATAGAATGGGTCCCCAGCCCCCGGCTTACTGCCATATAATGCCCCTGGCTTTCAAAAATTCCGGCACACCAGGGAAGAAAAAACTGATACTGGGGGGTCATTACGCCTCCAAGTCCTGGAAGGCGGATGGTCCCGCCGTGAAAATGACCGGATAAAGTAAGATCTGCGCCCCAGTTAGTATAATTGGAAAAATAAAGAGGGGAGTGGGCTAACAGGATCTGGAAATGCACTGGATTTGAGGTTCCCACTTTTTCTTCCATATAGTGGTCCGGCATAGGCGGTACCGGGTGGATCAGGGCTTTTTTATAGAAATCCTTGTCCAGATCAATGCCGGTAATGCGTATTTCTGTATCAAAAATGGCAGAATCATTTTTCAGGCAAAGGGCTCCAGCCTGCTTTAAGGCATTTCTGTAAAGAGTTCCCTCTGAACCATATTTTTCCGGTTCCCAGTCAATGCGGTTTTCATGGTTTCCTTCTCCACAGTAAACGGGGTAGCGGGAAGCCAGCTCTTTTATAAGGGAGAGCGCATGGGATGTTTTTGCATGTGTTCCTTTGGTGACAATGAGATCGCCACCGTTTAAAATAGCATCCGGCTGTATCTGGTCAATGGCCTGGATCAGCTTTTCATTTTCCTGTCCAAAGGTATTTTCATGGAGATCGGACAGAAAGATAAAGGTGCGCTTTTGGGATACTTTGTTGCTGTAAAGAGTGGTTTCTTCTATAGATAAAGCCTTTTTTTCATATTCTGATCTGCCAAGACAGATGGCAGCAGCTGCGCAGGTGGCAGCGGTCAAATGGGTGATCAGCATTAAATTCTCCCTTGCGATAGACTCACAAACCCCGCGCTGACGCGCTCTATTGCCTGCTGACGCAGGCGGTTTGTTCGTTAATGGTTTGCGAAAAATAAATGTCTGCTGACGCAGCCGCTTATTTTTCGCTGCACTCATTATATTATATCTTGCATTACTTTTATTTTCAAGAAAATAGTGAATGGCTAGGTCTTGACGGACAGGCACTGGCATGGTACGATAACATACGCGTGAAGTGATATATAGTATGTGAAAGACAAATGAAACACAATATATAGTATATAAAGACAAACATATAGAGGAAAGGTGACGGAATGGACTGCAGTAAGATAAAAGTTGTAAAAAAAGACGGTACAAAAGAAGATTTCAATGTGAAAAAGGTACTTGCTGCTATCAGTAAATCAGCAGAAAGAGCCATGATCACATTTTCAAGAGCAGAGAAGAACTTTATCTGCGAATTTGTGGAAGAAAAGGCAGAGGAGATGGAACAGGAGCTGATCCCTATTGCCCAGATGCACAACATTGTGGAAGGCGCTCTGGAAAAGGTCAATCCACTGGTTGCCAAAAGCTACCGGGACTACCGCAACTACAAGCAGGACTTTGTGCGGATGTTAGATGATGTATACAAGAAAAGCCAGTCCATTATGTATATCGGAGATAAGGAAAACAGCAATACAGACAGTGCCCTGGTCTCTACCAAGCGCAGCCTGATCTTTAATGAGCTGAATAAATCCCTTTACCAGAAGTTTTTTATGACAGTGGAAGAGTTACAGGCCTGCAGAGAAGGCTATATCTATATCCACGATATGTCTGCCAGAAGAGATACCATGAACTGCTGTCTCTTTGATGTAAAGACCGTTCTTACCGGCGGCTTTGAAATGGGAAATCTCTGGTACAATGAGCCGAAAACACTGGATGTTGCCTTTGACGTCATCGGAGATATTGTTTTAAGCGCAGCCAGCCAGCAGTACGGTGGCTTTACAGTGCCAAGTGTGGAAAATATCCTGGCACCTTATGCAGAGAAGTCTTATGCAAAATATCTGGAAAAGTATAGAAAGTTAGGACTGCCGGAAGAAAAGGTAGAAGAAGTTGCCTGGGCCGATGTGCAGCGAGATATGGAGCAGGGCTTCCAGGGATGGGAATATAAGTTTAACTCTGTTTCTTCCAGCCGCGGCGATTATCCGTTTATCACCATGACAGCAGGCACAGGAACCAGCCGCTTTGCGAAAATGGCTACCATGACCATGTTAAAGGTGCGAAAAGGCGGTCAGGGAAAAGCAGGCCATAAAAAGCCGGTGCTGTTCCCAAAGGTAGTCTTTCTTTATGATGAAAAGCTCCACGGACCAGGCGGTGAGTTAGAAGATGTATTTGAAGCAGGCATCGACTGCTCCAGCAAGACCATGTATCCGGACTGGCTTTCCCTTACAGGAAAAGGCTATATTGCCAGCATGTATAAAAAATACGGAAAGATCATCTCCCCAATGGGCTGCCGTGCCTTCTTATCCCCATGGTATGAAAGAGGGGGCATGCATCCGGCGGATGAGGAAGATGTACCTGTATTTGAGGGACGTTTTAATATCGGAGTTGTCAGTCTCCACCTGCCTATGATCTTAGCCAAAGCAAGACAGGAAGGCCGGGATTTTTACGAAGTTTTAGACTATTATCTGGAGCTGATCCGCAAGATCCACATCCGCACCTATGCATATCTGGGTGAAATGAAAGCTTCTACCAATCCACTTGCATACTGCGAAGGGGGATTTTACGGCGGCCATTTAGGAC
>JBNMGK010000093.1:0-8655 GCA_050872205.1 Enterocloster sp. | reverse complement strand
GCAGTCCTGCCGCTTTTTCGCAGGAGCATAAAAACAAATGCTGCCACACCGCCAACAAGAATGGAATATACAATGGTGTATCCGCAGAAGCGCCAGCCTGCAAAAGCACAGATGGCCATATATAGCTTCACGTCTCCCGCTTTTAGCGCACCAATGGCAAAAAAAAAAAACGCAGCAAATCCCATTAAAATACCTAAAAAGCTTTCTGCCAGTCCCTTAAAGCCAAACAGGACCAGATTGAATACCATTCCTGCCAACATAGCAGAAAAAGTAAGTTTATTAGGTATTTTTCTTGTTTTCAGATCTGTGAAAGAAGCGGCTGCTGCTACTGCAACAGCCGCCCCTTTTAATATGATATATGACACAATTACATCCCTTCTTTATTCATGCTTTTCTCATCGTCCCAGCCTTTTCGGGCATGAGAAATGCCCTTTTTATGTCCGCGTACTGTATAGCTGCTTCCATTTTCGTCACTGTAATAACAGTACCAGTCTTTTCCGTCATCACGATTATGACGTTCCTCAGGATGAAGATCCTGCACTTCTGCCGCAATACCAGCACTGCATTCATAGGAGATCGTGTCGCTGAAGTTATTGCCTTCTACATTGCTTAGATATGTTTCCTGAACTGTTCCATCATACATTCCGTCTTTTAAATTTACCTGATAATAGTTCAGATCTTCCGGTGCATTCATGCAAACAGACCACACTTCTCCTTCCCCATTTGGATAATCATCCTTCCATGTACAGGAAACATATCCCATAAACTCGGATCCATGATCATAATCACACCAGATTCCATGACCAGAACGCTTTCCATTTTCCATACCACCGTAATAGCAATGTCCACATGGATAGATCAGCAGCCAGTTTCCGTCTCCGCAGTCTTTAGTCAGCACACGATCCAGCTCCGTAATAAATGACTGATAATCATCTTCACTTTGTCTCTGCCAGATGCTGTCTCTGTCTCCTGATGCCATTTTTTCCTGAACATCATCGATAAGCTCCTGGTACTCTGAAAAATCTTTTTCTGATACGGTTTCTTCCGGCATCGTTTCCGCTGTTTCGCTTTCTTCCTCAGTGTCAGTTTCCCCGTTCAAATAAGCCGCAACTTCTTCCTGCAGCTTTAACAATGCCTCATAGCTTTGCGTATATTCATTGGTCCGCTCTGCTTCTGCCAGTCCTTCATATACTGCAATACCGCTTATGATCGTTTCTTGAGCTTTTGGGTAATTTTCTGTCTTTATGTATGCATTTGCCAGTCCTTCATATGCGTTTACAGCCTTTGGTTCCAGCTCAATGGCCTTTGTGAAAGCTACGATCGCTTCTTCATAATTGGCCTCTGCCAGATATTTATCACCCAGATCCAAATAGTCCTGAACTCCCATTTTTTTCTGGCAGCCTGCAAGCAGAATTAAGACTGCCAGAAAAAGCAGGCAATTTTTCATAATTCTCATCTTCCTCGTCTCCTCCAGCTTTTCATCTATTCTTTCCAGATATAAGCATGGCCGCAGTCCTGTTCCTCGTATTCGGTCCATCCGAATTGTTCAGAATAGGTAAATTCATATACCATTTTGGTTCCGTCTTCTGTGTCTGCGGAAAATGGCTGCGGCCAGCCGTCTTTAAACTCATGGACTGTGGTACTGCTGTATTCCATAGGTCCATCTGCCCTTGCCACATATTCATTTATCTCTGTCCGGCCCTGGGCTTTTCCCTCTGTAAAGATCATATTGCCTACTTCTTCATAATGATACTGGTCATAAGGGTAATCCACATATTCGCCATGGCGGTCTGACTTGTATAGAATATCTCCTTCTGGCATTCCTTCCGTCCAGTTTCCGCTAAACTGGTAATTGTAATAATACTTTCCCTTATATTCCACCTCTTTTCTGTGTATAGTGGAGTCGCTGATCCTGCCGTACCAGGCTTCGCACGGTCCATTCCAGTTTCCATTGACGTATGTTCCAAGTATAAGTCCGTCTTTTCCGAATACCTTCTGACCTCCTACTGCCTGCATTTCTCCCTTTTCACCTGTGGGATATCCAAACCGAAGAGCATCTGCACCTTCCCAGTCCTCTGCATGGTAAACATCAAATAACAGATTTTCTGCTTCTTCTTTATTCCCCGCCTTTAAAGCATCACTTGCCTGGATCAGAGTTGTGACCATATATTCCTGGGGCTGTCCGGCTGCTGCCTCCTGCACACCGGCTTTGGCTTCTTCTGTATCCAGTCTGGCCGCTGCCCACATGAGACTTCCCAGAAGCTTCATATCGGAAGGTTCCATTTCATACAGTTCTTTTGCATATCCGTACCCGCTCTGAACATCCTGCATCTGATCTATGCTTTCCACGAACAGATCCCTTATCTGGGCATTTCTGAAAGTATTTTTCTCTTTTCCAGCCTCTTCTGTTTCATTTTCGTTTTTTCCAGTTTTTTCCAATTCCAGTTTTACTGCCATATAATAGCTTTCTGCAGCCAGATCATACTCTTCTAACTGTCTTGCGGTTGCTCCCTGATAAATAAAGGCAGTTGCTTCTTCCGGATAAAGTTCTGTTGTCTTTTGTAAAGTATCTTTTGCGCTCTCCCATTCTTCCGCTCCGATCTGTGCTTTTGCAAGACCTAAAAGAGCAATATATTCCGGTTCTTCCACATCTGCCTTTGCTGAAAAAAGCTCTATTGCTTTATCCCAGTTTCCTGCATCCAGCTCCTTATATGCCTCATAACAGTCATTTTTTAACGGGATCTCCTTTGTGGAAGAACTGCCGCAGCCTGTAAGGGTGAAAGATAATGCCGCTGCAAGGAATAAACATTTTCCTAAATTGCCATAAATTCTCTGCTTTCTCATTCTCTTTCCTCCTCCTGCTCTTTATTCACACAGTCCCAGCAATAGGTATGGTTTTTTACATGGTTACAGTTTCCCGGTTTTTCCATATCTTTTGTCTGGAAAGAATAACCGGAGCTTTTGGAGCTGTCTTCTGTGCAATGGACGGCTTCCCATTCTCCATTTTTATAAAGGTTCATAGGAGTTGCCACATGGCCTTTATCCAGGGTTCCAAGCACCGTAGTATCATCCTGTAAAATGGTTACTTCTCCTTCTGGATAATCATTCTGCCACTGGCACTGGATGCGGAATGTAGCTGTTTTATAAGCACGCCCTGAACCGGAACGAAGATCATCTTCCCAGTATCCTGCGTAAATGCGGCTGGTGGCTTTTACACCTGAACCATAAAAGCAGATGCCATAGCCATTTCTAAGACCATTTTCATCCCGGTCTCCAATGTAAAACTCACTGTTTGCATCAATATGAGGCAGTTCTTCTTCATTTTCATAAAAGCGTTCAAGAAGCGCTGTGATCCCATCTTCCCCATTTTCCTTGTATTCCTGCAAAAGATCGATGACCAGATCCATTCCCTGACAATGATCTGTCTCTTCTAAAACCTTTGACAGTTCTTTCATAGAGTCAAAATCTTCTTCGTCATAATACTTCTGGATCACATCTTCCAGATAAGCATCCTTCATTCCGCTTACCCGGTCAACGTCTTCCATTATGCGCTTTATACCGTCAAAATCTCCCTGTTCTCCTTTGGCAGCAAACAGCAGGGGGAGAATATCCTCGTCTCCTGTCTGGGCATAGGCCATTTGTGCAAAGACCACACGGTCTGAGGCATTTTCTACCTGCTCCAGAAAACGGCAGAACTGCGTTATATCCCCGTATTGTCCCTGATCCGATACCAGAACATTTAACATGGCCTCTGCCGCCTGATCTGGTTTGTTGATCTTTTCATAAGCGGCCGCGATCTGGCGGTTTGCCTCCACATTCTTTTTATCGATCTGGATCGCCTTGGAAAATGCCACTACTGCTTTGTCATAATCTGCTTCCGACAGATATTTCTGTCCCAGCTCCAGATATTCCTGAAGGCTTAATTTTTTCTCACAGCCTGTAAGCAGACTCAGTGCTAAACAGGAGACCAGTATCGCACCGGCTGCTTTTCTTCTCTTTTTCATACACTTTCTCCCTTGTAGCCTTATATTTCATTCCCACTTTTAATACTTTTCTTTCATCCGTTCCCGTATCTGCGCTTTCCGCTTTCCCGCAGTAGCTGCTGTAACAACAGCAAATATAAACGCTGCCAACAGCAAAAACACACCTGCAAAAAACAGAAGTGTTCCCGGTGTTATGGAAATATATGTCAGCATATACATATTGATCTTCCTCCCCTTTTACAGCCAGCCGCCTTTTTTCAGGTCCTGCATCATATTTTCCAGCATCAGCATCTCTGTATCCCCGTCATTTCCATTCTCTTCATACAAAGCTTTTGCCTGGTCATAATATGCTTTCATCTGGCTGTAATCACGGTCGGGATTTTCTTTCTTCTGCTGCCTGTCTGCCTCTAAAAAGGCCAGCCGCTTATAAGGCTTATAATCCTTTGGATACTTATCTGCCATATCAAGAAGCATAGCCTGAGCTTCCTCCAGGCGTTCTGTCTGCTGATAAAGAATGGCTATATTTTCCATCATCTGCTCTGTGGAATATCCCTTTTCATAAAGGTCTTTAAAACGGGCCAATGCCATTTCATAATAAGTTTCTGACTGACTGGTGTCTGCTTTTGCCTTCCTTGCATAAGCGTCTGCCAGCATTTCAGAAATGTGCATGGATGTCTGAAGTGTAAAAGTATTTTCCGCTTCTTCTAACAGCTTTATCTCATCTGCCAGCCATTCATCCCCCATTCTCTTATACGCCTGGGCACAAAGGATCACGGCTCTGCGCCTCAGTTCGTCCGTCTGCGCCGCCTGAATGGACTCCTTTAAATGGTTTACAGCCTCTTCATACTGTCCTCTGGAGAAAGCAATCTCTCCCTGGACCATATAAATAGAGTCTTCTCCCAGTCCCAGTGTGATCGCTGTTTCCAGAGTTTGTTCTCCGGCATCCGCGTTTCCTGTTTTTGCCTGGACAATAGCCTCATCTCTGAAATACAGGCTGTTTTTCTGGTTCTGTGCTATGGCCTGCTCAAAACATGCCCCTGCGTTGGTGTAATCTTCCTGCTCAAAGTAGGCATTACCCAGAATATAGAAAATATCTCCCAAAGCCGCCTGCTCTTCTTCTCCTTCCACAATATAAGAAGGATTATTTAAAATGTCTTTTCCATAAGATACTGCCTTTTCATACTCTCCCATGGAAAACAGACATAAAAGTTCTTCCTTATAGGAATGAATGTCCTCCGGAAGCCGCAGTCTCGCATTCTGGATCAGATCGTCTGCTGCTTCAAACTCACCAGCTTCTATCAGGCTCTGGGCTTTTTCTATGCTGCGGTTATAGGCTTTTGTATTTTCCTGACCCATAAGTAAAAATCCGCCTGCACTCATTGCCGCACCGGCAGCAAACATTCCTGCGATCAGAAGCTTCCTGAAACGGTTCTTTCTGCAGTAATTCTGGTATTCACTGTCCAGTTCATAAACATGTTCCAGTGCATAGAGAAGTTCCCCACCATTCTGATAGCGGTTTTCCGGCTCCAGTGACATCATTTTTTCAATGATCGCAGCAAAGCCTTCACTGATCTCCGGCACCAATTCCCGGATAGGCGTGATCTCATCAAAATCAGCTGCCGGTTTTCTGCCTGAAAGCAGGTGATAGACTGTAGCACCCAGACTGTATACATCCGAACGTTCATCTACGCCCCGGCCTACCATTTGGGAAATGCTGCTTTCTGTCTGCCCGGAAATGGATTGATCCATAATAACCGTTTCATCATTTAAGGCTGCTGTTTCATCTGCCTCGCGCATAGTCATAGTGGGGGCATTATAAAAGTTGGCCTGGTTTAAATATTTACAATAACTGGAAAAATCCCGGTACTGCTCTGGCGGAGAATAACCGCCGGAAACGCCTGTGGACATACGCATCTCCTGGTCAAACGCAAGGGATACGTTAAAGTCAATGAGACACACATCCCGGTCCGGCGTCAGCATAACATTGGCCGGTTTGATGTCACTGTGGATCACTGGAGGATTAAGGGAATGAAGATAGCTTAATGCCTCTGCCAGCCGCAGCGTCCAGGTAAATACCTCTTTCTGGCTGAATTTATATTCTCTTAAAAGGACTTTATCCAAAGACTCTCCGGGAATAAAATCCATAACTGTAAAGATCTCTCCGTCGATCTCTAAAAAGTCATAAACTCTTGGCAGGCGGGTGTGTTTGATATTTTTCAATACATCCGCTTCCCCACGGGCATCCAAAATACCCTTTACCCGGTCTTTTACCTGTTTTACCACCACATAGGTCTGAAGCCGTTCATGGTAAGCCTTGTATACAATACCGCCTCCGCCGGAGCCAATGGCTTCAACCACTGTATATGTATTATTTAATCTTGTTCCAGGCTGTAACATATGCCACCTCTTACATGTTTTGTCATTTTATCCCTTTCTCACTTCTGTGAGGATCAGGGAAACATTATCCCTTGCTGCGCCTTCCGGTATCAGACCGCGCAGTTTTTCTGCTGCAAACTGGAAAATGCCGTTTTCCTTATTGTGCTGTCTGCTGCAATATTCCAGTATTTCTTTTACATCCGTCTCTTCCACACATCCATAAAAGCCGTCACTGCATAAAAGGAACATATCTCCATTTTTCAGTTCTCCCATTTCGAAACCGCTTTGTGGAATCTGAAACATACCCATACACATGGTAAGCACATTTTTCTGAGGAAAATCCTCTGCTTCTTCTGGTGTCAGCCTTTTTTCACGTACCAGCTGTGCTGCCAGGGACTGATCTTTTGTCAGCTGTTCCAGGTTATTTTTGCGGAAACGGTAAATACGGCTGTCTCCCAGATTTTCTATATAATATTTTCCGTTATACAGCAGTAACGCAGAAAGGGTAGAACCGCATCTGCAGCCCTCCCTTTCTTTAAACTGATAAATCTGGGTGTTGATATCCCATATCTCCTGCTCTAAAAGTTCTTTTATATCTGTATCGCTGTCTCTGCCCGCCTGTATCATCTGAGGAAAATCCTCATTCCACCAGGCTGCAAACTGGTCTGCGCAGTAGGCACTTACCTGGCTTCCATAGGAAAGTCCGCCCATGCCGTCTGCTATCAGAAAAAATGCAGCATCCTTTTGCCAGATCTCTGTGATTTTTTCTCCTGTGCAGCACAAAATGGCATCCTGGTTTTCTCTCCTCCCATCTCCGGCATCTGACAGCGATCCGTATTGATATGTAAAATGTCTCATACCCCTTTATCCTGTCTGTGAAGGTCTGTTATGAACCGCAGCGGACTGTAAATTCGCTGTCTGCCAGTGTTACACGGTCATTGTTGCTTAATGGATATGGCATGTTGTTGCCAATACGCTGTCCATTTCCATTAATATAGGTTCCATTTTTGGAATTTAGATCTTTTACATAGATCAGACCGTCCTGGTTGATAAATTCTGCATGGACTTTTCCCACTTTCGGATTGGCAACTGCAAAATCTACCTGACCCTTTAAACGTCCTACCAGAACACTTGGCTTATCCAATGGGATCCTGGTAAGCTGGCCGTTTTCATAATATTCCAGATAAGCGCTCATACCGCCCTGAGTTCCGTCCCAAAGTTCTGTTTCATCTCCGCTTCCTGAGCTCATGGACATAGCTGCATAGGAAGGTGTGATCGGAGTCTGAGGCATTGGTGCTGGCTGGACCGGTGTCTGGGAAAAGGAAGGCTGGGAAATGGGCTGCTGCGGAACTGGTGGTGTCTGGAAGCCGGAAACTGGCTGCTGTACCTGCTGCTGTACTGGCTGGTTTATTGGCTGTGCTGGCTGAACCGGAGCCGCTGGTCTGGAAGCTGCGTTGTTAAAACCAGACTGTGAAGGTACTGCCGGACGGGAACCTGCATTTCCAAAGCCGGACGGTGCTGCCGGTTTTGCTCCTGGCTTTCCAGGCGCCGCCGGTTTCTTTCCACTGTTTTTTTGTGCAGCTTTCTTGTCTGCTTTTCTGTCAGCCTTTTTATTTCCCTTTTTACGGCTGTTTACATAAGCTTCTCTGTAAAGGATCACTTCTGTCACTGCCAGGATCAGGACCACTGCCAGGATATTGTTTACTGCAATATCCCCATACTCATCTGTAAACGCTCCAAATGATACCAGCGCCGCTACTGCTACCATAATAACAGCCTGAGGCAGCAGGAACTTTTTCTTCGCCTTTTCCGGATCAAAGCCGTCCTCTTCTACAGCTGTTGTTTCCTTTACAGGCTTTGTCTTTTCTTTTGCTTTTTCTTTCTTCTGTCCCTTTAAGGACGGTTTGCCAAATTTACCCTTTTTATTTTCCGGTGCCGGTGGCACTGGGCTGCCAGAGACTGCACCGGATGCCGGAGCAGATACTGGTCTTGCAGGCTGTACAGGTGGTACTTGCTGGACCGGCATAGCGGGCTGAGGTGCCTGAGCGGGCTGAACCGGTGGTGTTTGCTGAACTGAATTTTTTGTCCTCTGCGGCATTCCCTGCACCTGGTCTAATACCTGTTTTAAGTCCTCCAGCTTAAATGGCTGCTTATTTACAGCCTCTAACAATAACTGGACAAAATTGTCTCCAGTCAGCTCGATCTTTCCTTCCATTACAAGAGAAAGCACCAGCTCCTTTACTCCCTTTTCCTGAGGCACGCTTACAGGAAGGTACACAAAAGACGGCTCCATAGT
>JBNMGK010000368.1:0-2797 GCA_050872205.1 Enterocloster sp. | reverse complement strand
CTTTTAACTTATCTGCAGATGCTTTTGCCTTTTTCTGACCGGCATCCACATTTAAAAGTGACTTTTTGTATTCATTCTCCGCCTGGATCACCTGCTGCAGTTGAACATAGGTCTGATCATAGTCCGCATTTCCAAGTGATATTCCCTGTTGTTCCATTCCTAAAAGCTTACTTCTGAGTGCTTCCTTCTGCCCCTCAAAAGAGTCTGCGTCAAACTGAACCGGGATCTTAACAGGAGTAGTAAGATCCTTTTTGTAAGCGTTCAATTCAGACTGCGCCTGGTTTAAGGCTTTATAGGTACTGTCATACAAGGCATCACCAAAGCTTCTCCCTTGGCTCTCCAGGTCTTTGAGTTCTTTCTTTAAACGATCAATCTTCCCCTGCAGGGAGTCTGCTGGAAAAACAACTGCATCTGGTGTTGGATTGGTCAACTCCTGCTTGTAATCTTTCAAAGCCTGCTTGACTTTCTCCAGTTTCAGATATGCCTCATCATATTTTTCATCACCGAAGTACATCCCCTGGCTTTCCAGGTCTTTGAGTTCTTTCTTTAAACTGCTGATCTTCTGTATAAATTCATTGGTTTCTTGATCTGCTTTCTTCTCTCCGGATGTATATTTTTCAATAAAATCCATTGCTGCAGGATCATAACCGTATGCAGAAGGATCATCTACCTTTACCCGTTTGGCAGGTGTCGGCTCCTGTTCCTGATATTCCCCACGGTCCACCTTGATCGCATCCATTTGCTCCTGAAGGCTTTTTGTCTGCTTCTCAGCTCTCTTTGCGGACTCGGTCACCTGGTCAATTCCTTCAGCAGCTTTGGATGACTGGGCCGCTGCTGCTTCGGCAGCCTGTCCGGCATTGTTAAATGCATTGGCGATATTGTCAGAAAGCCGGTCCACTGCCTTAGTAAGCCGGTCAAATGCTTTCTCCAGTGTCCCTGTTCCTTTCTCCAGCCCGGAAGTATCTATCTTTGTATCAAATCTCAGACTGCCGTCTGCTGCCATATCATCACCTCATTTCCAGGCATAAAAATAAGACGCCCTAAAGCGTCTCAACCCAATAACTTATTCCAATAATCAATTTCTTCCTGTTCTTCCTTCGTATACCGTTTCTTAAGGTCACAGATCTTTTTATTGTTTCTACGGAATTCTCTTTCCCATTTTTCCAGGTGTTTACCCTTTGCCATTTTCTGTCGGATCCCAAGTACAGTAGAAAAAATACCTTCCCGGATCTCCATAAAATATCCCACAAAGGTCCACCAGTGAATATATGGGACAGATCTTACTTCACATCCGGCCACCTGGTTGATAGCTGGAAACAGGATCGGCTCATCCTGCTCCCAGTCCATTACCTTGACCGGCATTATATCCTCTTCGTCTTCCTGGCCGCAGTCCAAGAACCAGAGCGCCTTTTTAGCTGCCTCTTCATAAAGTTCCCTTGGCATATCCGGCCAGTCTTCATACAGGATCTTACACATAACCACGTAAGCCTCTTCTACAGTAAGCTCTGGATCATTAAATGCCTGCATGATCACCAGGATATCTCTGTAGTCCGTTCGGATCTGCCATTCCTTTTCGCCTATCGTAAGAATAACAGGAAGCTGGCCTAACCGGATCATTTTGTATAGCCGGCAGTATACTTCTGGATCCGCTTATTGCTTGCCTCTACGCCGGCTTTCATATTTTTCTTAATGATCGGCATCAGACCGTTCATAACAGACTCAAACAGGAGTTTTCCGCCCTTCACAGGCGAAAATGGAGATTGACCATTGAACAGTGTGTCATACACATCTGCATTGAAGATTGCATTAAAACAGTCTTTTACACACTGCTCTGCTTTCTTCCACTCAAGACTTGCATTTTCATCCGTTGGATCTACGGTACCGTCCTCCAAAAGTTTCACATTGCCCTGAAGCTCATCTTTCACATGCCCCAGCTTCTCCATTTCATCCATGCAACGCTGCCACATATTCAGGTCAGAAGGGTTGATCCGGATCACACGGTCCGGATCATCATTTATCATGTACTCCTTATAACCTTCATCAAATTTAAGGCTTTCCATATAGATCCCCCTTATTCGCTGTCAGGTGTAAACTTCTTTGTCGCCAGTACAAACTTACCTTTTACACGGTTTCCTGTATGATGTACATTAAACGGGATCTGATAACCAGAAGTATCACCGCCGTAGCTGGACACCTCAATAATAGCATCCTCACGGTATGCAACATAACTTCCGGCTGCATCCGATACTTCATCCCAGAGATGTACTTCAACAACGGTAGTTTTCAAATCATCCAGGGTCTGACGCTCGTCAACAATGCCCTGAAGACGCTCAAACATAGGATCTCCCACAACCGCGTAGAACGGATCTGCTGTTGCCTGCGGCTGGTAACTGTCCAGCGTAACGGATGTTTCACCCAGGATGTTATCCTTGGAATCTACGTTGGCGTTCATTTCCACATTGTACTCTTCCAGATCTTTTCCAAGACGCACATAAGCTGTTTCCTCTGTCCCTGGAAGAGCGGAGTCAATAAAGTTACCCATGAATTTTCTTTTGATTTTCTGTCCTGCAACAGGTGCTTTATCTGCCATTTATTCTTCCTCACTTTCTATTTTGTACTGGGCGTAGATCTGCAGCTGATACATAACGCCCTGATCAACGGTGTCTCCCATCAGTCCCATGCTCATGGCATTGGCCGTGGTTGCTTTTAAAAATGTGGCCTGTTTCACTTTCTCTCCCACATTTACCTCTATTACACGCTCTTCCGGAAGCTGCTCCAGCCAATAGGCCAGTTCCAG
>JBNMGK010000275.1:0-3984 GCA_050872205.1 Enterocloster sp. | reverse complement strand
ATTTACAGACGCCAATCTGTTAAAGCAGGCTTCCGAAGAAGCCAATGAGATACTGGATGATGACCCGGAACTGGAAAAAGAAGAACATCTGGAATTAAAGCGCCAGGTGGATTCGTATCTGGGAGACAGGTGTGAAAAATTAAATCTGTAGATAAAAAAGAATGTGCCTTGGCACACTCTCGCGCCTAGCGCGGTCGCTTGCGACAAACTTCCACATCGCGCGAGTGCGCATCGTTGGCACGTAGTGCCTTTTTGTGTACCAGGAAGTTCCAACGGAATTTCCTGGTACATAAAAAACCACCCCGGACAGAAGTGATTCTGCCTGGGGTGATCTTTTCCTGTCTTAAGGAGTTTTACTTACCTGCCATCTGGCGTTCCTGGTTCTCGATCATTTTTTTGACCATATAGCCGCCTACAGAACCATTCTGTGCAGAGGTAAGGTTGCCGTTGTAGCCGTTGCTTAAAGGTACTCCAAGTTCATTGGCTACCTCCATTTTAAATCGGTCCATGGCTTCCTTTGCTTCAGGTACGTTTGTTTTGTTTGTGTTGTTAGACATAATAAAACGCCTCCTTAATTGAGAAAGTGCTCTTTTGTTTTTAAGAGCTTGTTGTTTGTTACGTTCTTAGTATGTGAGCATCTTAAGATAATACACTAGAAGGTTCTGCGTAAATTGTTAAAAAATGCAAAATCCATAAAAAAACCTTGTATTAAGTAAATTTTCATATTATACTTGTTGGGAATGAAAACAGAGCAGAAGTATTATTTAAACTGCTCGTACAGGAGCTTATTTTACATGAGAGTAATTGCAGGCAGCGCGAGAAGGCTGCTTTTAAAAACAATAGAAGGTATGGATACAAGACCTACCACAGACCGGATCAAGGAAACCTTATTTAATATGTTAAATACCCAGATTCCGGGCTGTACATTTTTGGACCTGTTTTCCGGAAGCGGAGCCATCGGTATCGAAGCTTTAAGCCGGGGTGCAAAACAGGCATTTTTTGTTGAAAGCAATCCGGAGGCAGTTTCCTGTATCCGGGAAAATTTAAGCCGCACCCATTTAGAAGAGGGCGCACTGGTATTAAACTGTGATGTGATCGCAGGACTGAAAAAATTAGAAGGAAGAAATCCGCGGTTTGACATTATCTTTATGGATCCGCCATATAACCACGAATTTGAAAACCGTGTGCTGGAATATCTTTCCCACTCACCTATGGTGACAGAAGATACTCTGATCATTATAGAAGCTTCTAAGGAAACGGATTTTGGCTGGCTTTCTGATGCAGGCTTTCATATGATAAATGAAAAAGTATACAAGACCAACAAACATATATTTGCTGGCAGGGGGGAATAAATGAGAATCGCAGTCTATCCGGGAAGCTTTGATCCGGTTACCTTAGGACACATTGACATTATCAGGCGTACTGCCAAAATGTTTGATAAGGTGATCATCGGTGTTTTAAAAAACCGTTCTAAATCACCGTTATTTACAGCAGAAGAAAGAGTAGAGCTTTTAAAGGAAGTTACAGCGGATATTCCAAATGTAGAGGTACAGTCTTTTCAGGGACTTCTGATCGATTTTGTCCGTCAGAACCAGGCAAATGTGATCGTAAGAGGTTTAAGGGCGATCACAGATTTTGAGTATGAACTTCAGATGGCCCAGACCAACCGGGTGATCGCACCAGAGATCGATACCATATTTTTAACTACCAATCTGAAATATTCCTATCTCAGTTCCAGTATTGTAAAAGAGATCGCGGAATTTGACGGCGATATCAAAGAGTTTTTACATCCTATCGTTGTAGAGCGGGTGAGAGAAAAACTGGAAGAGATGAAAAAAGCATAGAGTATGTAATAAACCAAAGGAGAACGATAAAATGAGCAGAATTGAACAGTTGATCAGTGAAATTGAAGAATACATAGACAGTTGTAAATTTCAGGCATTATCTAACAGCAAGATCATTGTAAATAAGGAAGAGATGGAAGAGCTGTTAGTAGAGCTTCGTATGCGTATTCCAGATGAGATCAAGAAGTATCAGAAGATCATCAGCCAGCAGGAGACCATTTTAAGCGATGCCCAGGCTCAGTCTGATTCTATGTTAGCAGATGCAAAGAAGCAGTCTGATTCCATGATCGCACAGGCAACTGAGCAGGCAAACACCATGGTAGAGCAGGCAACCGAGCAGGCCAATTCCATGGTTGCACAGGCAGATGCACAGACCACAGAGATGGTTAATGACCATGAGATCATGCAGCGTGCTTATGCACATGCAAATGAGGTAGTTGAGCAGGCAAATATCCAGGCTCAGGCTATTGTAGATGCAGCTGTTAATGATGCAAACAACATCCGTCAGGGTGCCATCCAGTATACAGATGATATGCTTCGCAGCCTGCAGAATATTATGGATCATACCATGGAAACTGCAAAGGGACGTTTTGATTCCTTTATGAGCTCCATGCAGTCCAGCTATGACATTGTGACCAACAACCGTAAAGAACTTTCCGGTGGTCTGGTACAGCAGGAACCAGAGGCACAGGCAGCACCTCAGGAAGAGAAAAAAGAAGAAGCATAAAACTTCCATAAAACAAGTAAAAATGCGCAGGAAAGTAAACTGTGAAGGGCTTTCCAGAAGATATAATGCCGGATGGAAAGTCCGGCATTTTTTCTGTCACTGTTCACAGCAAGGACACTCCGGGTCTGAAAAATGCCGCTGATGCCCCCAAAAGAAACAGCTGCAGTGACCAAAAGCAGCCCTGAAAGACCAGATGTATGTTCACAGATAATATGGATCCCAGTGGTGATCTCCAAAAGTCCCATAAGAGCAGGTTTTAAAATAACCGGGCCAGGCAGAGGCAGTTTAAAAAGATACAAAGACAAAATAGAAAAAAGCATAATATAAAGCCCGATCTTTTCTATGACCTCAAGACAGCTCATCAGATGGTTATCCAGGGAAAATGGTTTTGGTTTTGAAAGTATTTTGCTGTTATCTGCCGGAGCATAGCTATTGGTTATGGATCTTGTGTAATAATACCTGGCAAGAATGAAAATGGGAATAACCGGCAGATAAAGGGCAACAAGGAAAAGCGGCAATGGAAAATGTGCAGGAGAAGGAAAGAGTTTCTGACCTTCCAGCGCCGTATAGCCGGTAAGAAACATGGGGCTGGGATGATTGCAGATGGCAAGAAGCCAGCTGGCATTTTGTACAGAAAGCTGTCCTCTTTCTAAAAGATCCCGGTCCATTTTCGCCCCCATGGGATAGCCGCATAACAGTCCGGTGAGGAAGACGAAACCGGTGGGGTTGGAAAAATGAAAAAATGCAGCGATTATCCCGGTTCCGATCATAAAGGGCAGCAAAGCAGGCAAAACTGTATAAGCCCAGAGCAACAGCCCGCTTCTGGCACCTTCTAAGGCAGTGGCTGGAGAGAGCAACAGCAGGATAAGAAAAAATAAAGACATAAGGCTTAACAGGATCCGTTTCATATGTCCTCTTAAAAAGAGAGGTTTGTTTTAATATATGGTGGGATTCTTAAGAAAATAACGTTTAAATATTACATATAAGGAGCAGATATGACAGATGTAAAACAGCTGCCGGAAGCGTTCCTAAAGGAAATGGAACAGCTTTTAGGGGATGAATATGAATCATATATAAAAAGCTACGAAGAAGCCTGGAAACCGGGACTGCGTGTGAATACCTTAAAGATCATGCCAGAAAAGTTTAAAAGCCTGTCCCACCTGAAGCTGACACCTGTAGACTGGACAGAAAAAGGTTTTTATTATGAGGATACAGAACGTCCTGCAAGGCATCCCTTTTATTATGCAGGCCTTTACTATTTACAGGAACCCAGTGCTATGGCACCGGCAGCTGTGCTTCCGGTAGAACCGGGAGATAAGGTTCTTGACGTATGTGCAGCACCGGGAGGAAAAAGTACGGAGCTGGCAGCACAATTACAGGGAAAAGGCATGCTGGTGTCCAATGATATCAGCT
>JBNMGK010000337.1:0-3230 GCA_050872205.1 Enterocloster sp. | reverse complement strand
GTCAGAAGCATAATAGGTCGTCAGCATGGGATTATAGGGAGCCAGTCCGGTATTGCAGTACACATCGATCTGTCCGTCTTTGTCAGAATTGCGGATCGCTTTCACTGCATGATAACCGGCTGTTCCAAATCCTACGATTCCATATGTCATCCTGTCACAAGCCTTTCTTACTGATCTTTTTTATTTGCCATCATTTGTATGATACCAGGGTCAAAAGGTCGGAAATCCGACGCAAGCTTGCTTGTAGAAGGATTTTTGAACTTGGGACCCGCCAAAAACATGAGTAAGAAGCCATTTTTTGAAGAAAAATGAGCGGATTACGAATGTTTTTAGAATTGCGAGAGTGCAAAGCACGTAGCAATTCGGTATCAGAGTTTATTTCCAGGCTTTTAAACCTGCAAACAGGGGGTCCATGTGGGCCCCCTGTTGTCTGCCCCGGTATTTCAGGGGATTTTTATGTCATAGGATTTCCGTCACACAAAGAACGGGAATAGCAGGCTGACCCATACAAGCATCAGGCCGCCGCCGATACGGGTGGAGATAGATGCGAAAGGCAGAACCTCCATACAATCTGCTGCAGACAGGCAGGCGATATCACCAGAACCACCGGAGTTACAGTTGCAAAGACCTGCTGCCAGACCTGTTTCCAGAGGATACAGTCCTAAAACCTTACCTGCGATCATAGCGCCGCCAGTAGCACCAACCAGAGTAAGCACGATCATGATCAGTGCCTTCCAGTCGAAGTATTCTGCCAGTGCGTGCAGATCCAGATAACGGATACCGATACACAGTACTAATGGTGCCAGGAAGTTCTTCATAATGAACTGGTTCCAGTAAATGGTGTTGTCTTCCAGTTCAGTTGGAAGCCAGCCGGCGCACTTAAAGATCAGGCAAAGAATAATTGCCCATGCAACGCCATGGATGCTGATGGGAACAACTTTTCCAAGAACATTTCCTGCTACCATGAAAGCTGCTACTACGAAAGCACCAGATGCCAGACGTGCGTAGTTGTCGCTGGTCATAGGACGTTTTTCTTCGTCTAATTCCAACTTATCCTGACCTACGATCATCTTTCCATGACCAGCCAGTTTTGGATTATCCAGACAAAATCTTGCAAGGATACCGGAACCTACGATTGCAAGTACGTTTCCGATGTTGTCATAACATACCATAAGGCCCGCTAATGAAGTCATATCTGTACCGGAAATCTCTGAGTACATCGGTCCAAGTACAGCAGAAGGACCGGAAACACCACCAGATAACAGAGGTGCACATACATAGAAAAGACCTTCTTTTAATGTATAACCTGTGATCAGACATCCTACTGCAACCAATACCATTGCACAGAACTGGGCAACTAAGATAGCAGGGATAAAACGGGAAACAGATTTTAACAGGATCTTACGGTTTACCATCATGATAGAACCAACTAAGACTGCGCCTACAAACAGGTTCTGCCAGCCACCGACCCAGCTCTTGCACTGATCGAAAACGTTTTCCGGCAGCACATTGAAAAAGCTGAGAAGGGCGCCGCCGAACAATGGCAGAAGCACTGGCGCACCAAATTTCTTCAGCACAGGAATTCTCTTTCCAAGTTCAAATAAAAATCCTCCTACACAGAAGATAAACAACAATGTTCCATTCATGTCGCCCTGCAGCCATCCGCCGCATACTGCGATGAGAAGAATTGCTGCACATGGGATAAAGTACGGAAGACTCAGGCCGTACACCTTAAAGTTTTTTACTGCGTCCATATTCACAGCTCCTTTGCTTTAGTTTGTAGAACGTTCTACAAAGAAGATAACACACAGTTGTTAAAAAATAAACCGTGTTTTGTTCCAATATTTTTTATAAAATTTTATGCATTTTTAACAATTAGTGGAGATTTTAGTGAGAAAAGCATGAACTTACAACAATGTGGGAGGTGCGATGAAATATTAAAAAGAGGCATGGTTCCTGCCATACCTCTTTTATTATAAAACGTTCTACAATCATTTTTCACCCGATTTTAAAACTGCGGGCAGGTCTCTCCATAGAACACATCTGGATCGTAAATCTTATGTACCGGGAACGTGTCCCGTTCTTTCATCTGGTGTACCAGGATCTTGGCACAGTCTGCTACCATTTGTTCTGTTGGTGTAGAAACAGTGGTTACAGTGGGTGAAAAATACTTAAAGAAACTTCCAAGACTCATATTAACCACAACTACCTTCATGTCCTCCGGCATTTTTACATGGCGCTTTAACAGTGTAAAAAGCGCAGGATAGGTCACAGCATCATAGGTGAAGCATACCAGGCTGTCCGGACGCTCTTCTATAAGCATAGTTTTTACCCGTTCCACCACAGCCTCCATCGGTTCCTCATCCAGACATTCATATAATCGATACTCTTTCTTCTCGGCATCATAAGTTTTTATGAAGTCTTCCAGCCGTCTCTGCGATGCACGTCCCCTGTCTTTCATACATAAAAGTGCCGTTTTTTCACATTTCTGCTTTATCAGCATCTCTGCTGCCAGACGGCCCATAGCCCGGTTATCTGCACGGACAGAGCTGTATTTTTTCATCTGTCTGCTCAGTATCACAACCGGCAGTTCAAGTTCTGTCTGTTCCAGCCATTCCATATCTTCTGTCCCCAAAAGGCCCAGGATTGCCCCTTCCATGTGCTCCGGACTGATCATTTCTACGCTTTCATTTAAACGTCCAACCTGAAACATATGCACGATCACGTCACATTGAAAATACATACTGTCAAAAGTTTCCTTCAACACTACCAGCACTTTTCCCAAAATATCGGAGTTAAAATGATAGGGCCAGAACAAGCCTATAGTGGGCACCTGTTTTGCGTTTTTTCTCAGTTTCCTGGCGTCCTTATTTGGCCGGTAATTTAATGTATCCATGGCATTGTGCACTTTCTGCCAGGTCTGGGGGCTGACACGGCGCTGTTCCATGGTTGTATTTAAGACCAGAGATACAGTAGAAACCGATACCCCAGCCAGTTTTGCTACGTCTTTTATTGTTGCCATTTATATTATTTCCTCGTTATCTTCTCTTTCATTGTTTTACTTATTAAGCCGTTATTTCACACTCATGACCCCCGTGCTAACGCACTCTACTGTCTGCTAACGCAGACGGGTCATTCGTTAATGGCTTGTGAAAAACAAATGTCTGCTTCGCAGCCGCTTGTTTTTCCCTGCACCTATTATATAATATAACCAGTCCAAAATTCAAAGC
>JBNMGK010000257.1:0-4221 GCA_050872205.1 Enterocloster sp. | reverse complement strand
TGTTAAAATCAATTTTTAGTACCATAAACACCCCAACTTTCAGGGGCTGCCGCTACAATAAAACCTTGTTTGCGGCAGCCCCATGTTCTTTTTATCTTATAAGTTTCATTATTAAGTTATATCTGTTCTACTGATAATATAGCAGCATTTCACCGCTCCGTCAAGTGATTTTATCCTTCTTTATCAGCTCTGCAACAGCATCCACTGCCACTTTTACAGACCGTTCTGTATCATGGCACTGGATGTCCTCTAATCCAAGGGCCCGTCTGGTCTGGTTTCCAAGAACTAAAAGAACGGTTCCAATGCGGACTTTGCGCACTGCTGCCACAATATAAAGTGTGGCTGATTCCATTTCACTGGCAAGAGCGCCGCAGGCACACCAGGCGTCCCATTTGCTCTTCAGTTCTCCTTTTACAGGCATACTGTCCGGGGCTAACTGGCCGTAAAAAGAGTCTTTACAGTGGACCACGCCTACATGATATGGATAGCCGTCTGCCTTTGCCGCCTTACAAAGGGCATTTACCACTCCTATATCTGCTACAGCTGGAAATTCAATGGGCGCATACTGAAGACCGGTACCTTCCATGCGGATGGCACCGCTTGCAATGACCAGATCACCGCCTAATACATCTGGATCCATACCGCCGCAGGTTCCTGTGCGTACAAAACACTCTGCGCCACAGTGGATCAGCTCTTCCATGGCAATGGCTGCAGAGGGACCGCCGATGCCTGTGCTGCATACGCTTACCTTTTCTCCTTCCAATTCACCTGTATAAATGGTGTACTCCCGGTTAGAAGCAACAAAGCGGGGGTGATTCAGATATTTTGCAATCTTTTCACATCTTCCCGGATCTCCCGGCAGGATCACATACCGGCCTACATCTCCTGGACGTATCTTTAAATGATATTCTTCATTTCCTGTACTATATGCAACTGGCATAATAACCCCTCCTTATTTCAAGAGAACCTATAAGTTTTCTGTCTTTATTGTACCATATCCCCATATCGTCCGTCAAATTTCCATATTATAGTTAAGACAGTTCTGCTTCTCTTAAAACTGTCTCCAGGATCTCATCCAGATCCTTAAAATCATAGACCGGGCAGTCTGCCAGACCGGCATAGTCAAAACCAGGCACTTCTTCCGGCAGAAAGTCTGTTACATAGGCCTTTATGGTTTCTTTTTTGCATACACTTTTTTCAGATACTTCCCGGCGCATTACTTCTATTTTGGGATAATCAGAATCCTTCATCCCCTCAAGAAGGATCAGGTCTGCATCATTAAAATACCAAAAAAAGTCAGCCCCCTGATGTCCCGTTTCCTCTTTTACCAGACAGAACCTGTTTTCTGAATAAACCACAGTTCCATAAGCTCCTGCTGCCTTATGGCGGTAGCTGTCTGTTCCAGGCACATCTGGGATAAAATCGTGGCCATCGTGTTTGATCACTGCCACTTTCAGTCCCCGGGTGGAAAATTCTTTTACAAGAGTTTCTGTTAATGTAGTCTTTCCTGTATTCTTCTTCCCGCTTACTGCAAATACAGGTGGTTTTATACCTGTAAGCTGGCTTAAAGCTGCCGGTGTATTTACATTGGTAAACCAGCTGTCTGGTACATGTTCTTTTTCTGTTTCCAGTATTTTTACCTGTAGTTTTCCCAGCAGATCCCGAACTTTTCCATTTTTTTCCAGAAGCTGTTTTTCAAGTACAGGCAGACAGGACGCTGAATACCAGCCGCATACCGGGTGGATACGTCCATCCCTCGTTTTCCAGATCACTGCATCCAGACCTGTCTCTTTTCCAGCTTCTTCCAGTGTCCGTTTTCCAAGGTATGAACGAAATAAAGGCATATCACAGGAAACAAAAAATAATCCGGCAAGCCCGGTCTGTTTCAGACAGGAATAGATTCCGCCTAAAGGACCTGCCTCAGGGATCAGATCCGGTATGGCATGGGGATCTGTCCCCTTTTTTGCCTCTGACACAAAAAGGGGCAGTCCCAACTGTTCCAGTTCATCTTTGATCCGCTTTCCAAAGCTTTTTCCTTTATAAAGAAGTCCTGCTTTATCATTTCCCCCCATACGGCTGGACTTGCCGCCTTTTAACAGGACACACCCAAATTTTTCCATATCCGCTGTCATCTCCTTTGTATATAAACCGCAAAAAGAGCCATAAACGGCTCTTTTTAAGGGATCATCTGATCATTTTATCATTCTGGCTAATAACATTTCGGATCATAAAGAAGTTACAATCGCATCTGCCAGTGCATCTAACTGTGCATCCTGTTCCTCTTTCAGGGAAGATTTTACAGTGACAGTCTGCTCTAAGATGTTCATGTTCTTCATGCCGGAAAGGATCTCTTTCATCTGCTTTCCTGCTACAACTCCCCAGGTACCGTTTTCAATCACTGCTACGGTACGGTTCTGCAGTCCATGTGCCTTTAAGTCATTTAAAACATGTTCCATGTTGGTAAAGATACCGCCGTTGTAGGTAGCTGCCGCAAATACCAGATGACTGCAGCGGAAGGCTTCGCTTACGATCTGGGAGGGATGAGTTGCAGATACATCATAAACAGCAATGTTTCTTACGCCCTTGTCAGCCAGCTTGCATGCCAGGATATTGGCTGCATTTTCTGTATTTCCGTAAATAGAACCATAAGCGATCATAACGGACTTTTCTTCTGGTGCATAACTGCTCCAGGTGAGATATTTATCTACGTACCAGCTGATATTTTCACGCCACACAGGTCCGTGAAGCGGGCAGATGGTTGCGATCTCAAGGCCTGCTGCTTTTTTAAGAAGAGTCTGTACCTGCATGCCGTACTTGCCAACAATATTTGTATAATATCTTCTGGCATCGTCTAACCAGTCACGCTCAAAGTTTACCTCATCTGCAAACAGGTTTCCATTCATAGCGCCGAAGGTACCAAAGGCATCTGCTGAGAATAAGGTCTTATCTGTGGTATCATAAGTAACCATAACCTCCGGCCAGTGTACCATAGGAGCCATTACAAAAGTAAGATTGTGTTTTCCGGTGCAGAGAGTATCGCCTTCTTTTACGATCACAGCTCTGGAATCAATGTCAAAATCAAAGAACTGTTTAATGATACCAACGGTCTTTGCATTGCATACTACCTTAGCTTCTGGATGCTTCTCTGCGATCTGGCCTAAGGTTGCTGCATGGTCTGGTTCCATATGGTCTACTACAATATAGTCCAGAGGACGGTCACCTAAAACCTTTGTCAGGTTCTCATACAGCTGTCCTGCCACTGCCCAGTCTACTGTATCGAAAAGAACTGTCTTTTCATCTAAAAGCACATATGCGTTATAGGAAACGCCTCTTGGAATAGGATAAGCGTTTTCAAACAAAGCCAGGCGTCTGTCTGTACCTCCTACCCAGAATAAATCTTCTTTTACTTTTTTTACACAGTACATTGCTTTTCTTCCTTTCTTCCTGCTAACCCCATCTGCAATTATATTTTACAGGTCAAATATTTCAAAGTCGTCATCATCGTCCTTTTTGTCTTCGTCCTCAGATGTTTCCTCTGGTACTGCCGGTTCCTCATATACTACATTATCTTCGTTTTCCCCGGTTTCATCCATTTCTGCGTCCTCATCCAGGTCTTCAAAGACGATCTCTTCTATGTCTTCATCCTCTTCTGCATCCTCATCTGATACTGCTTCTGTATCTTCTGGCTCCGCCGTTTCCAGCTCATCCACGCTGTCTTCCGTTTCATCCAGATCTTCAAATGCAAAGCCGTTTTCATCCTCTGCTTCGTCTGGCTCTTCTCCGTCATCCTCACGATTCAGATCCTCTTCCGGCTCATCTGCATCGTCTTCATAGGACTCATCTTCCTCTTCGTCCTCATAAACCTGCTTTACAGGCTTCTTTTCCGGACGGGATGCTTTTTTCTCAGCTGCTCCCTGCTGCTTTTTCTTTCCTGTAACAGATACGATCAGAAGGATCATAAAGATAAGAGCTACACCGATTGCTCCTATCAGCAGCATCTTAAACAGGCTGTAGTCCTTTCTTAAGGAATCATACTGGTCAGCTAACTGGGTGTACACATCTTCACTGACTGCACCCTGAGCATTTGGATCTTCAAAGTAACGCTGAATGGTGCGTTCATTGTTATTTAAGTCATAGCGGTAGAAATTCTTCTCGCCAGCTTCATTCATTGCGTAGATAACACAGTACTGATGTTCTGTCTCATTGCCCCATACCCAGCCT
>JBNMGK010000124.1:0-7052 GCA_050872205.1 Enterocloster sp. | reverse complement strand
CACGGATACAGGAGCCTGGAATCTCATACATAACATTTCCAAAGTCTGTGGAACCGGTCTTCTCTCTTGGCGGTGCCAGTCTTGGCGCACCTGCCAGTTTTGCATTTTCCATGAGAAGCTCATTTAACTTAAGAACCGGGATCTTATTGTAGAAATCGCTGGTCTGCTCTAATTCAGAATCAACACCTGCGATCAGTGCTGCACCCTTGATAATGTCCTTAAAACGGCTTACAACATCCTTTAATTCTTCTCTGGAGAAAGAACGCAGAGAGAAGTTTCCTACTGCCTTTACTGGTACTACATTGGCAGGTCCTGGAAGTTCTGCTACTGTATAATGCATACGCACATCATCCGGCACATGCTCTCTTAAAAACTCAATACCATTAAAGGCAACTAAAAGAGCATCAAAAGCACTGCGGCCCTTTTCAGGCGCCAGTGCTGCATGAGCCCGTTTTCCATGGTAAATAACCTGGAAAGACTGGTCTGCCAGACACTTTACATCTGTACAGGTAGTTGGATTTCCATGCATCATAAATGCTACATCTAACTCATGGAAGCAGCCATTTTTGATCATTTCACATTTAGAGCCTAAGGTCTCCTCTGCCGGTGTACCATAAACAACCAGTGTAAATGGTTCTTCTCCGGCACATTCCTTTAAAGCAACTGCCGCGCCTAAACAGGAAGGTCCCTGCATATGGTGGCCGCATCCATGTCCTAATCCCTCTAAGGCATCATACTCGCAGAGAATGCCAATCACCGGACCGCCTTCTCCATGCTTCCACTCTGCCCGGAAAGAGGTCTCAAATCCACCTACGCTCTTTTCTACAGAAAATCCATTTTTTTCCAGATATCCTGTTAAAAGATCGCAGGCCTGATACTCTTTTCCTCTGTATTCTGGATGATCAAAGATAAAATCAGCCATTTCCCACAGTTTTTCTTTCTGTGCTTCGATCTTTTCAAATAATTCATTTTTATTTGTCATAAAACTCTCCTCCAAGACGATCAATCAAAAATCTCCGGCCCCTTACAGTCCAAAGACTGCAAGACTGGCCGGAGAAATAAAATCCATATAAAATTACATCGGTCCTAAATGAATTGCCTGTGCAATTGCTGTCATAACGCATGCTGCAACTACCCAGATCAGGAACAGCTTCCACATAAACTTCATCCAGCGGTCATATGGGATATTAACAGCACTGATGATACCCATAAGAGCGGTAGAATGAGGAAGGATGTAATTACAGAAGCCATCACCAAAGTTGTATGCCAGAACGCTGGTCTGACGGGTAACGCCTAACAGGTCAGATACAGGGATCATAATAGGCATGATCGCTGCTGCCTGTCCACTACCAGATACGATCACGAAGTTGATCAGAGTATTTGCAATGTACATTGCAGGAGCCATAAAGAAACCTGGTGTATGCTGTAAAGCAGAAGCCAGTGCATACACAACAGTATCTACGATCTTTCCTGCACTCATAATGCTTGCGATAGCACTTGCAAGACCAATGATCATGGCAGCAGTCAGCATCTTCTTGCAGCCTTCAACGAAGATCTTAGACATATCAGAAGGAGTTTCACCTGCGATAAATCCAACTACGATACCAAGTCCTACGAATACAGCTGCCAGCTCCGGCATATCCCAGCCAAACTTAACAGAGCCAACTACCATGCCAGCTAATGCTGCGATCAGGGCGATGATGATCAAAGTCTTTCTTACGTCCATAGTACCGAAAGAGTCAATATCCAGATCTTTCTGCTCATTCTGCTTATCCAGATCATACATCGGGCTTAATTCTGGGTTCTTGCGGATCTTTAATGCGTATCTTACCAGGTAGATATTGGTAATAACAAGGAATACAACAAAGCAGACCGCACGGTACTGGAGGCCAGAAAACAGAGGCAGTTCTGCGATCTTCTGTGCAACAACAGTTGTACTTGGGTTTACAGTACCAGTTGCAAAACCAACGGCACCGCCTAACAGGATAATGGCTGCACCAACAATGGAGTCAAGTCCCATTGCCAGAGTGATCATTACAACTACAGGAGCAAACGCGATGAACTGGTTTACACCCTGAGTGGTACAGATCAGTGCGAAAATTGTAGTCATGATCGGGATAAAGATATACAGACGGTTCTGGAATACCTTTGCAACACGGGCAACTGCAGAATGAAGAGCGCCAGATTTGCTGATCAGGTCAAAAGCACCGCCTGAGAAGAGGATGACTAACATCAGATCCACTCTCTTGCACATGGAATTTACAATGTAAAGCGGGATCAGAAGCGGGTTAACAGGACAGCGGTCAATAAAGGAGAACTGGTTCGGGTCTACTACCTTTACTCCGTCTGCATTTTCCACACGCACATACTGTCCAGCTGGAATGATCCAGGTCAGTAAGGTCGCAAACAGGATGATGACCATCATGATAACGAAGGTGTGGGGCATTTTAAATGATTTTTTAGTTTTTTCTGCCATTTTATAAAACTCCTTCCGTACTTTTCTACTATTTTATAACACTAAAGTGCAGAAGTACATTTTATTTTATTTATTCTTTATATAAATTTAATAAATTAAATGTTGAAATTTTTTCTCACATTCTTTTCCATGTTGGATCAGCATATCGATCATCCGCTGCATATAGCCGGTCACAGGCATTTCTTTCCTGTATGCCAGAACAAAGTCAATGGTACTGTCAATATTACGCATAAAGTAATAACGCACATTCTCCTGCTTTTTCATATACATGGCATAGCTTTCCCGGTTAAACCCGATGCCCAGTCCTTCTCCTACCATCTGCATGGCAGTTTCAATACTGCGTATCTCCCGGATCTTTCCAGGTCTGACACCGTTTTTATTTAAAAAACGGTCTGCATCCTGACGGATACTTTGCCCCTGCTTTGCCAGTATGAGATTTTCTCCATTCAGCCAGAAAAGATCCAGGCTTGGAAGAGCTTTTCCCTCTTCCCAAACTGCTTTTTCATTAATAGAATGATCTTTTGGAACAGCAATAAGCAGACGTTCTTTAAATACCACAAAGCTTTCCATATAGGGAGGCAGATCTACACGGTTGCACAAGAGCAGGTCAGACTTAAAATTCTGGATATTTTCTTTTAGTTCTCTCATGGTCCCCTCATGAATGATCACTTCCACTCCTGGAAACTCTTTTTCATAAGCTGCAATAAGAGGGGGCAAAAAACCGGTAGCACGGCGCATCTGCACACCGATCCGTATACGGCCACTGTAATTTCCTGTAATATCCTTTAATTTTTCATCCAGCTCATGGCTCAGCCGTAAAATGGTCTTCGCCTTTTCTACATACTGCTCACCAGCATAGGTAAGTATAAACTGCTTTCCCACCCGCTCAAACAGCCGGACTCCCAGTGATTTTTCCAGGTTGTTGATATAAATGCTTAACGCAGGCTGGGAAATAAAAAGTGCCTTAGCCGCCGCAGTAATGGTTCCGTTTTCCGCCAGTGCACAGACGTATTCCTGTTCCTTTAAATTCATCTTCTGCCTCCTTATATGAGGGATGTACTCCAAAGTACACAAAAGGGGGACCGCAAAATAGCTCTTTTGCGATACCCCCTTGTTATCATTTCTATATACCGATTGCTCTGGTCATTATTCTTCTTTTTCTTCCGGAATTACTTCAATTCCCAGATCCTCTAACTGCTTTGGATCTACAGGAGTTGGTGCCTTTGTCATAAGACAGGAAGCATCTTTTACCTTCGGGAAGGCGATTACGTCACGGATGCTGTCTGCGCCAACCATTAACATGATCATACGGTCGAAACCATATGCCAGACCTGCGTGAGGCGGTACTCCGTACTTAAATGCCTTTAACAGGAAGCCAAACTGATCGTTTGCTCTTTCTGGTGTAAAGCCAAGTACTTCAAACATCTTGGACTGGATATCTGCCTGGTGGATACGCACAGAACCGCCGCCCATTTCTACGCCGTTTAATACGATATCGTAAGCCTTTGCGCGTACTCTTCCTGGATCGGAGTCAATGTACTGAAGGTCTTCGTCCATAGGCATGGTAAATGGATGATGCATTGCTACGAAACGTCCCTCTTCTTCGGAGTACTCTAATAACGGGAACTCTGTTACCCAAAGGAACTTAAAGTCATCTTTCTTTAACAGGTCTAACTGTCTTGCCAGTTCCAGACGCAGGTTGCCAAGTACGTCAAATACCACTTTGTCCTTGTCTGCTGCAAACAGTAATAAGTCACCTGGCTTACCGTCCATAGCTGCAACCAGTGCTGCCATTTCCTCATCCTTCATGAATTTAGCGAAGGAAGACTTGTAGGTGCCGTCTTCATTAATAGCAATGTAAGCAAGGCCCTTTGCGCCAAAGCCCTTTGCGTACTCTACTAAAGCGTCGATCTTCTTTCTTGGCATATGTCCCTGTCCGTTTGCATTGATACCGCGGACAGAACCACCATTCTCTAAAGCGCTCTTAAATACAACGAATTCGCAGTCTTTAACAACTTCAGAAACATTCTTTAATTCCATTCCGAAACGAAGATCTGGCTTGTCAGAACCGAAACGGTCCATAGCTTCTCTCCAGGTCATACGCTGGATCGGCAGCTGCAGATCATAGTTGCAGATCTCCTTGAACAGCTTCTTTAACAGACGCTCATTTACATCTAAAACGTCATCTACATCTACAAAGGAAAGCTCCATATCGATCTGGGTAAACTCAGGCTGACGGTCTGCACGAAGGTCTTCATCACGGTAGCAGCGTGCTAACTGGAAGTAACGGTCATAACCGGAAACCATCAGTAACTGCTTAAACAGCTGTGGAGACTGTGGCAGTGCATAGAAAGAACCTGGATGTACACGGCTTGGCACCAGGTAGTCTCTTGCGCCTTCTGGTGTACTCTTGATGAGAGTTGGAGTTTCAATCTCTAAAAATCCTTCTTCTGCTAAGAATGCACGGGTCAGAGTAGCAACGCGGCTGCGCAGCATCAGGTTTCTCTGGATGTCAGGACGGCGAAGATCCAGGAAACGGTATTCCAAACGCAGATCCTCTTTTGTCTTGCTCTTTTCTTCAATTGGGAAAGGAGGAGTCTCAGATTCAGCCAGTATACGTAAGGACTCTGCTCTTACTTCGATCGCACCTGTAGCCAGGTTTTCATTTACAGCACCGGAACGTGCTTCTACACGGCCTTCTACTGCAATAACGAACTCACTTCTTAATTTTTCCGCTTTCTCAAAGTTTTCAGTTCCGCAGTCATTTTCCTCGAAAATGATCTGAAGGATACCAGAACGGTCTCTTAAGTCAACGAAAATGATTCCGCCTTTGTTTCTGCTCTTCTGAACCCAGCCCATAACGGTTACTTTCTCACCGATCTGAGCAGAAGTTACCTCTGTACATCTGTGGGACCGCTTCAGTCCTACCATTGATTCTGCCATGATTTTTCTCCTTCTATAAATACTACTTCATAAACCTTTTGTTTAATAAGTATGATTAATGTTTCAGGCTTTCTTTATAAAATTCCTTAAACTCCTGATAACCTTCTTTTCCAAGCTGCTCCTTCTGGAACTTCTTGTTCTTATTCATCTGGGCTACCAGAACCTGAACGCCCTTCTTTCTCTCTTCCATTGCCTCACGGATCACAGCTGCTAAAGAAGCGGAGTCGATTCCCTTTTCAAAGAGGAATGCCTTCTTCTGTCCAGCACCAGGAACAGTAAATCCATTATCTAAGAGAATGGTAACGATACGCTCAAAACCAATGGAGAAGCCACATGCAGGTGTCTCCATACCGGTAAACTTGCCGATCATCTTATCATATCTTCCGCCGCCTGCTACAGAACCGCCGAAGCCTTCCATGGAAACCTCGAAAATAGTTCCTGTATAGTAGGACATGCCGCGTACCAGAGTCGGGTCAAATTCCAGACCGAAATCAGCCTCTGCTACATCTTTTACAGTCTCCATAATGTGTACCAGTCCCTGGCATACAGTCGGATCCATAACGTCCTTTAAAGTCTCACCTAATTTCTTAACGCCCTCAGCGTCTCTGGTAACAGTGCGCAGGATCTCCATATAACGGCTTACACTTTCAGGAGCGTTTCCATTTTCCAGAAGCTCTTTCTCAACGCCTTCAAAACCGATCTTGTCCATCTTATCCAGAGTGATCAGAACGCTGTCCATAGCTTCTTCTGCAAAGCCACAGTAACGGGCCATGCCAAAAAGGATGCCTCTGTCATTGATCCTTACAGTAAATGCATTGTCCGGGCAGATCTTGCTTAATGCAGTAGTGGTAGCTAAGATCAGCTCGATCTCTGCCAGACTGGTAGGATCGCCTAAAATATCAATATCGCACTGGGTAAACTGACGGAAACGGCCCTTCTGAGGACGATCTGCTCTCCATACGCTTCCCATCTGTAATGCCTTAAAAGGACTTGGAAGGTTTGCCGCATTATTTGCATAATAACGGGACAGAGGCAGTGTCAGGTCATAACGAAGACCGCTGTCTGTTAAATCGTTCTCTTCCTTTGCAGTCTCTAAGTTTAATTTGTCGCCTCTCTTTAAGATCTTAAAGATCAGCTTCTCATTGTCACCGCCCTGCTTGCTGGTCAGGTTTTCAATATGCTCTACACAAGGGGTCTCGATCTGGGAAAAGCCAAAGCCCTTGTAGGTCTCGCGGATCTGGTTCATAACATATTCGCGGATCTGCATCTCTGCAGGAGTGATATCTTTCATGCCGGTAACCGGCTTCTTTGTTAATGCCATCCTTATTTTCTCCATGTTCTCTCAATAATAAAACTTCTGCTAAATTATACTATTCTCCCGGATAAATTGCAATGGCTAGGCGGATAGTTCACCCCGCAAAAGGGCAAAAAATAAGCTGATCTGTGCCTCTGTATCAATAAGAACTCTCATTACACTTCACTTTCTGCACGGACTTCCTTTACTAAGTTCATGACATCTTCATCAGATGTAATTCCCGCTTTCTCTGCTTCGCCAGCCATCTGAGCCTGTAACATCTGCATCGCATACACTGCTGAATTAATAAGACGAACACTCCCATTTTCTACTACAAAT
>JBNMGK010000477.1:0-1707 GCA_050872205.1 Enterocloster sp. | reverse complement strand
TTTCAATTTCTGTTTCAATGACCTGCTTTAATTCCGGCACATGGAAAGCGCCGATACTGCGCTCTATTTCCTGAAGAACTTCCTCTGAGAGAGGCTTTATTTCCTTCTTTAAGATCTGAAGATCACATGTCAGTACCTCTCCGGTCCGTCCTTTTACTCTCTCCCACATCATATAATAGGCAGCAGTAAAGCTGTTTCCGATCTTCTCCAGGTCAGTTTCCGTTGTTCCCATGGCAATGGTCAGTACAAAAGGCCAGACAGCAGACCCATTGGCCTTTTGCCCGTTTCTCAGGGCATTTACCAGTGTTTTTAAAACATTTTCATTTTCCGCATTGGTCAGTACATAAAGACTGCTTCCTGTACAGAAAACTTCTATTTCACGGCAGACTCTGCGCATCTCCTGGATATAAGGGGCAGAAAATACTTCCAGGTTCCGCTGCAGTTCCTGTGGCTCCATAGACTCCATTTCTTTGGGATCACCGTCTATCTTAATAAGGAAAACGGTATAACAGCCTGCTTCCGGCAGAAAACCATTTCTGTAATGGGCGATCTCTTTTGGAACACTTCCCTGCTCTGCATAGGAAATATAGCGCATCATAAACTCCCGGCGCAGTATTTTCTGGTTTTTCGCCAGCTTTTCCTCTACGGTTTCCAGCTGTTTACGCATGTTCTCCGTGCGTTCTCTCATTTTCCAGGCTTTTTCCAGAACCCGGTTCAGTTCTTCCCTGTTAATGGGTTTTAAAAGATAGTCCAACGCGCCTAACTGGACAGCGCTGCGGGCATATTCAAAATCCCGGTATCCGCTGACAAGGATAAAATCCACTTTGATCCCGTTTTCCCTGGCTTTACGCATCAGCTCAACGCCATTTAAGCCAGGCATTCTGATATCAGTTATCACAATGTCTGGCTTCTTTTCCTGGATCATCTCATAAGCTGTATTTCCGTCCGCCGCCTCGCCCACGATCTGGAGCGGGGCGGACGGATCGATCAGTTTTTTTATCAGTTGCCTAATGCTTATCTCATCATCTGCAATTAATATTTTCAATTCCATTTTTCTTTATTATTCTATTTATCGTATTGCTTTCTTTATTTTCTTTAATTTGCCTTCTTTGCAGCAAATCCGTCTAATGCTACTGCAAACAGGATGAACAGGCCAATGACTACCTGATGCCAGAATGTATTGACATTTAACAGGCTCAGACCGTTTTTAATGGTTGCCATAAGGATTGCTCCTAAAGCTGTTCCAAACATATTTCCTTTACCGCCTGACATACTGGTTCCACCAATAACAGTTGCAGCAATGGCGTCCATTTCATATGCGTTTCCTGCTGTAGGGATCGCTGCCTCGCTTCGGGATGCCAGAATGATACCGGCAATGGCACAAAATACGCCGCTGAGTACGAAAACCAGGATCTTGATCTTGTCAACGTTGATACCTACCAGCTTTGCAGCTTCCTCGTTACTTCCAATGGATACTGTGTAACGTCCGAATTTTGTCTTATAGAACAGATAGGCGCTGATACCGAAAATGATCACTGTAAGGATGATCGGCACCGGGATCATTCCAATATATCCCTGGCCCCATACTTTGATTTCCGGGTACTTTAAGCCGTACAGCGGGATACCTTCTGTATATACGTAGATCAAACCTCTTAAAATACTCATGGTTCCCAGTGTAGCAATGAAATATGCCATGCGAAGCTTTGT
>JBNMGK010000326.1:0-3341 GCA_050872205.1 Enterocloster sp. | reverse complement strand
CTGTTCAACCAGGGTATGATCACTGGTAAGAACGGTATCAAGATGAGTAAGTCAAAGGGCAACGTAGTTTCCCCGGATGATCTGGTAAGAGATTACGGCTGCGACTCCTTAAGACTTTACGAACTGTTCGTAGGACCGCCAGAACAGGATGCAGAGTGGGATGACAGAGGTATTGAAGGTGTATCCCGTTTCCTGAACCGTTTCTGGAACCTGGTTATGGACAGCAAGGACAAAGATATCAAGGAAACCAAGGAAATGGTTAAGCTGCGTCATAAACTGGTTTACGACATCGAGCAGAGATTTAATCAGTTCAGCTTAAATACTGTTATTTCCGGTTTCATGGAATACAACAACAAGTTAATGGATCTGGCTAAGAAGGAAGGCGGAATCGATAAGGAGACCTTAAAGACCTTTGTTATCCTGTTAGCTCCATTTGCACCTCATATTGGTGAAGAACTGTGGAGCCAGTTAGGCGGAACCGGCAGCGTATTCCATTCCCAGTGGCCAGAGTGCGATACCGAGGCTATGAAGGATGATGAAGTAGAAGTAGCTGTTCAGGTAAATGGCAAGGCCCGTGCTGTTATCAGCGTACCTGCTGACATTTCCAAGGAAGATGCCATTGCTCAGGGCAAGGAAGCAGTTAAGGATAAGATGACTGGAAACATCGTAAAAGAGATCTATGTTCCAAAGAAGATCATCAATATTGTTTGCAAGTAATTGAAGTTGCAGATACAAAAGAGGCATCGGTGCATAATCGGTGCCTTTTTGACTGCCCGGGTCTTTATTTTTTTGTCCGGGTAAGAAAAATGTAAGAGAAACAGGTAGGAAAATATGGTAAAATAAAAGAATCGGGATAAATCAGCAGAAAATGAAAGGGGAATTCATGAAAATGAAGATACAAAAGAAAAAATGGATGGCCTTTGCAGCAGCAGCGCTTATTGCCACAGGGGCATTAGGTCTGACTTCTTTTGCAGCAGGAAGAGCAGATTTAAATGCAAAAAAAGGAGGACCAGGAGAAGTACCAGTGGTCGATCAGATCCTTGCAGTGGCAGGAACTGGTGACTGTAATGCGGATATTTCCTATTATAAGAAGGAAAATGGAAACTGGGAATTAAAGTGGACTGAAAAAGGCTATGTAGGAAGAAACGGTATTACAGACAATAAAAAAGAAGGAGATGGGGCAACACCTTCTGGTACCTATTCTTTTGACCTGGCGTTTGGCCTTTTAGATGATCCGGGAAGTGTACTGCCATATCATAAGATCGAAGAGGGGGATTTCTGGGTGGATGATCCTGCCAGTTCCCATTATAATCAGCTGGAAAATGAGAAGACTACAGCAAAAGACTGGAATTCCGGCGAGGATCTGATCAAAACCTCTCCTTATTACAATTATGCGTTAAATCTGAATTATAATAAGGAAAGAACACCAGGCGCAGGTTCAGCTATTTTTCTTCATTGCTTTAAGGCATCTGGATATCAGGGATCTGCCGGCTGTATCTGTCTGCCGGAGACAAGGATGAAAGAACTTCTTACTTGTGTAAATGCAGGTACTAAAATCGTGATCGCAAAAGATGCAGGACAGCTGGATTTGAATGATCTGATGAAATGATTTGTTTTATACATAAAAGGGGCGCCGTTTTTGGCACCCCTAAATTTTTTATTCAGGTGATTTTTCAGAACTATATTTCTTACAGATAGAGGCTACGACTCCACTTAAAGCTAACAGTGCCAGTGCATTAGGAATGACCATAAGACCATTAAAGAAATCGGCCAGTGTCCATACCAGATCTACTTTTAACATAGAACCAACAACGATAAATACAGCTACCAGAATGGAATAAGGAACCATTCCCTTTTTGCCGAATAAATATTTTACGTTAATGGAACCGAAAAAGTGCCAGCCAAGGATGGTGGAAAATGCGAAGAACAGCAGGCATACAGCGATGAAAATATCACCGAAGGAGCCGAATACAGTAGAAAATGCATACTGGGTCAGCATAATGCCGTCTTTGCCGCTGCTTAAAGAGTCGGTAGTAAGGATGCTGAATACAGTCAGATTCAGCACGATAAAGGTATCAATAAATACACTGATCATAGCAGCAAGTCCCTGGCAGTGAGGATTTTTCACAACAGCTCTTGCATGTGCATGAGGGGTAGACCCCATACCTGCTTCATTGGAGAAAAGACCTCTGGCGACGCCATAGCGGATGGCTTCTTTTACTGTAACACCGGCAGCACCGCCTAAAACAGCGGAGGGCTTAAAGGCGCCTATAAAGATCTGAGCAAATGCAGATGGCAGACGGGTGATATTGCAGAGGATAACGATCAGGCTTCCTGCAATATATACAAGGGCCATAAATGGAACCAGTTTTTCTACAACCGCAGCCAGACGATTGATACCGCCGATAAATACGAAAAGGGAAAAAACTGCCAGAAGAAGCCCCACTGTAAAAGGCGGGATAGAAATATTTCGTGAGGTAAAAACCTGACTGAATGCAGTGCAGATGGAGTTGGACTGTACCATGTTTCCCATAAATCCAAGAGCCAGGATCAAAAAGATGGCAAAAATGATACCAAGGACCTTGCCAAAGAAACCATTAAATGCGGCGTGGATGTAGTAAATAGGACCGCCAGTTACTTCTCCGTGCTTGATGGTTTTATAATTTTGTGCAAGAGTGGCCTCTGCATAAATGGTAGCCATACCAAAGAAAGCGGATGTCCACATCCAAAAGATAGCACCTGGGCCACCACAGATCAGGGCAGTAGCAGCACCTGTCAGAGCTCCAGTACCTACCTGAGCTGCAATGGCAGTAGCAACAGACTGAAAGGAGGTCATTTCCCCTTCTTTTTTTTCATGGTTTTTTCCGATACCACCGAATACCTGTTTTAAACCCTGCTTAAATTCACGGATCTGAACGAATTTCAGACGGAATGTGTAGTAGATGCCTGTACCGCAAAGCAGAAGGACCAGGATTACATTCCACAAAAAAGTGTTGGCAGAATTGACCATTTTCACAAACATGTCCATAATAAATAGTTTCTCCCTTGTATTATGTTCTACATCTGTGGATCGTCTGATTCCGCCCTGTCCTTTTGCCTGGGAGATTGGCAGGAAATTTGCTGTGTTTTCCTGCTGTACACCTTCGGCGCTCATTTCAGATAATGAAAGAGACTCTCCAGAGTAGTATATCGTCACGGCTTTTGCCGCATGGGGAGAATATAGCACATATAAAATGAAAATGCAACAATTAAAAAAGTACAAAAAATTATACAAAGGATTGGAAAGAGAGTCTATCTGGAGATTCCGCCTGCGATCTTCCCGGCTGCCAGCTTTAGAAACT
>JBNMGK010000133.1:0-6619 GCA_050872205.1 Enterocloster sp. | reverse complement strand
GAGATACCCGCCTCGTCCATAGCCCGTTTCAGACCGGCTCCATCTGTATTATAGCCTTTATAGCCATGCTCTGTGCGCACCAGTGTATTCACTGCTCCAATAGCTAAAGCATCTTCATCAATCGCCTCTAAGCATTTCATCACATCCTGCTTGTGGGGAACGGTCACATTCATTCCCTGGATATTCAATGCAAAGGCGCCTTTTACTGCCATTTCGATTGTTCCACGGTTTACGTGAAAGGGAACATACACCAGATCTTTTCCTGTACGTCTGGCATAAAAATTATGCATAAAAGGTGACATGGAGTGCTCAATTGGATCTCCCATTACTCCATATACTTTTGTTCTTCCATCCATTGTGTTATCTCCTGCTTATCTTTCTTCTTTTCAGGGCTTTTTGATATATGCCTCCGGATCTATCCCTGTTTCAGGCTTTTCCTGTAGCAATACAAAACAGGCTTTTCCAGATAGCGCTTTAGGACAATCTGGATCTCCTCTTTCGGATTAATAGGCTTTACCAGAACCGTCCGGATCCCCAGCCGGTTTGCACCCCAGATGTCTGTAAAAAGCTGGTCACCGATAAACAGTGTATTTTCTATCTCTGTTCCCATAGTTTCCATAGCTTTTTTATAGCCCTTTGCTCCTGGTTTTCCTCCCTTATAGATATAAGGACTTTTCACCTGGTCTGCAAAAGACTTTACCCTTGGTTCCTTATTATTAGAAAGAAGGCAGGTTTTAAGCCCCAGCTTGCGCAGATGTTCAAAAAGCTGTATAGCTCTCTCATCTGCCGGTGCCCCATGAGGGACTAATGTATTGTCGATATCGTAAATGATCCCCTGGATCCCCATTTTTTTCCAGTTTTCATAAGGGATCACATAAGAGGAATCCTCTATTTTACCGGGGTAAAAACATTGAAACATACTAAATTCTACTTTCTTGGCAACAAATGCCACCTGCGGTGTCGCTTGTTTTTCTTTTGGACTCATTACATTATTTCTTCAGGAGTTTTCCAAGTTCCTCCATAAAGGTGCTTACATCCTTAAACTCCCTGTAAACAGAGGCAAAACGCACATAAGCAACCTCATCCACATTTTTTAACTTATCCATAACCAGCTCACCGATCACAGATGTGGAGATCTCCTTTTCTTCCCTGTTAAAAATCTGATTTTCGATCTCATCGATCATAGCACTGATCTGTTTAGGAGATACAGGACGTTTATGGCAGGAATGGAGAATACCTGCTTCTATTTTTGAACGGTCATAAGCCTCTCTGGACTCGTCCTTTTTAATGACCATAAGAGGCATGGTCTCTAATTTTTCATAGGTAGTAAAACGCTTACCACAACGTTCACACTGACGGCGTCTGCGGATAGAACTGTTATCATCCGCCGGACGGGAATCAATTACTTTAGTATCTGCTTCATTACAGTACGGGCACTTCATAAATGCTGCACATCCTTTCTCTTATGTACTCTATCAATACCGGACTGCTATGTACTTTGGTCCCTGGTATCATACATAATGTAATGATGAATTTATTTTAACCGAAAGCCCCCTCAAGCGCAAGATTTTTGTTATAATTCCCCAGGTTTTTCCATATTTGTTCTTCTGGAATTTTAGGAATAATGCAAATGTCCCAGGATGGAAGCTCCTTCTGCAAGCAGGTCTGCATTGGATTTTCCACCCTGGGACACAGGTATTATTAACAGATGGTAAAGGAATATGAAATATCTTTTTCTCCATCAATGTGATAAGTTTCCTCAACATCACTTCCCCAGCTGTCAATTCCACCCACACCCCTCACTGCACCATACACACAAAGAACTGTTCTTCTTGCCGGTGGCAGCTCTTCGTGGTGGGTTGCATTCTCGATTTCTGCTGCAGTATACGGCAGGCAGGAAAATGCAAAGGGTTGATCTGTTTTTTCAACTCTTAATACCTGGAAAGAACTGTCTTTTCTACTGTTATCAAGGCTTGTATGCCTCATAACCTCCAGCCAGTCTGTATCCATATGCATTCCGCATTCCTGTGGAACAAGATATGGGGTAAGCTTTAGATCATTCACCTGATAGACGCCTTTTACAGCACCTGCTTTCCGGTCTGGATAGGTTTCGCCGGACAATCCCTCATACAGATAACCATCTGCAAGAGTGGGCATAATAAATCTCATGCCAAATACAGGAAGCTGTGGAAGTCCTTTTACTCCGTGGTACTTTGTATCTACTTTTATTTTTCCGTCTTTCCTTACAGTATAACTTACAAGAACGGTCGTGGACGGATTGCTGATAGTCTCATAGGTATATTTTACAATGATCTCCTCTGCCAGCACATCACCTCCATAGATGTTGTTGTCTGGGGCATACTGTTTTTGTACAGTGCCATCCATGATCACCTGAACCTGCTTACAGTCAATAAACATGTCTGCTGCCAGCCAGCTTCCGCTTTTAATATGGAATTTATTTCCCCGGTCATTGTCTGTCAGGGCTCTCCAGAAGGTAGGTTTTGGGCAGCGGTACAGCCATTCATAGCCATTTTTCACAATGGATTCCAGACCTCCCTGGGCATAAGAGAAAATATAATCAAATCCGTTTCCATGTACCCCCAGTACATAGTCACCATAAACCACTCTCAGTTTCCCATTACCTGTATAAGCCATAATAATACCTCACTTCCTGCATAGCCGGCTTCTCCACACGGTCCGCAAACACAATTCCGTCTCCTGAAAACTCATAATCGGAAGGCCTGTCGTCAAAGTCTCCGCCATAGCGAAGTACCTCTTTTCCCATAACTTCATCCTTCACATAAAGTACCTGATCAATAAAGTCCCAGATAAATCCGCCATGGTACATAGCATATTCATCAATCAAGTGCATATAGGTATCAAGTCCACCCATGGAATTTCCCATATCATGCATGAATTCACATAAAAGATAGGGCTTCTTTGGGTTATGATCCAAATATTCTCTGATCTCACAGGGTTTCGCATACATACGACTTTCCACATCAGAAATCCTGTCTTCATAAGCTCTGTTATAAAAAGAGCTTTCATAATGGATCAATCTGCCATCCTGCTTTTCTTTATAATAGACATTCATAGCTTCGATATCATCCCCGGCATAGGATTCATTTCCCAAAGACCAGAATAAAATGGAAGTATGGTTCTTAAATGTTTCAAAATTAGTCCTGGCTCTGTCTATTACAGCCCCTTTCCACTGCAAGATAGAGCCTGGTACATTGCAGGAGGGCTCGATGGCTCCCAGTTTCTGGAAAGTCCCGTGGCTTTCCAGGTTATTTTCGGCCATCACATAAATTCCTGCAGCATCGCACATATAATACCACGGGATCTGATCTGGATAATGACAGGTTCGGACAGCATTAATATTATTCCTTAAGATGCATTCCATATCTGCTTTCATTTCGTCCATACCGATGCAGCGTCCTGTTTTGGGGCTCCATTCATGGCGGTTTACACCTGTCAGAACCAGGCGTTTTCCATTGAGATGAATCACCTTGTTGATCACATCCAGCCGCCTGAAGCCAATATCATACGGTACTACTTCTACTAGGTTTCCCTTTTCATTAAATAGTTCCACATAGGCATGATACCGATACGGATGACGATTGTCCCAGGTTTTTACCTGCGCAGTTTCTGTCTGTATTTCTTCTGTACAGATTCCGTTTTTCGCCTGTAAAACGGCAGATTTTTCCAGTACAACACCGTCCTCCTGGTCCTTTAACACAAACCGGGCATTGATCTTCTGGTTCTCTGATGCAGATACCTTCATAATTACAGATACTTTGCCGCTCTTACTATCCTTAGATAATTCTGGACGAAACCACACATCTTCCAGATGGATCTCTGGTACTGCGCGCAGGGTAACATTTCTGAAAATTCCAAAGAAACGGAAAAAGTCCTGGTCTTCTAAAAATGCTGCTGTACTCATCTTATGCACCTGTACTGCCAGTACATTTCCCTTTTCCCGGATAAATGGTGTCAGATCAAACTCAGAAGGGGTAAAGCTGTCCTCTGCATATCCTACAAACTGGCCATTCAGCCACAGGTACATTGCCTCTTCCACACCTTCGAAACAGATGCGGATTTTCTTGGAGCAAAGTTCCGGGTTCAGATCAAAGCGTTTAATATAAGAACCTACCGGATTATACTCTGCTTCGCTGAACATTCCCGCTCCGTCCCCGGTGCTCTCCATACTGTAGGCGCCTCTGCGGTATTCTTTTCCTTCCCATGGGTACATGGTATTAATATAGCGGATCTTATCATATCCAGCCAGCTCAATATGTCCCGGTACCATGATCTTGTCAAAGTTTTTCGCATCAAAATCCTCTTCATAGAAGTTTACCGGTCTGCTCTTTACATTTTTACTAAAAGCAAATTCCCATTGTCCATTCAGAGACTGCACCATTGTATTTTCTTTCTTTTCCAGGGCTCCATAGCTTTCATAATAAGCATGATCACTGTGGGCTTCCAGCTGATTTACCCGGAAAACTCCAGGATCATCCAGCCATTTTATATCTGCATTCATGTTTTTTCTTCTCCTTTCTCCTTTTCTAAAATAAGCCCCTAAAGAAAACTTTAGAGGCTATTGATTTATGATTTCTGCATATTTTCAATTAATTCCCGGTTTGCTCCTTCCACATTCAGGAAAGAAAGGATCACCGTAATGATGATATCAAAGATAAACGGCAGCCAAAGGTACATAAAATACATCATTTTGATACAGCTGTCCGGCTGAACCGCACTATCCATATTGATGTATCCACTGATATCTAACAGCCAGCCTGAAAGAGCAATGCCAATACCGCCGCCCAGTTTCACCCCCATGGAAGTACAGGAAAACATAGAACCATCAATACGTTTTCCGCTTTTTAAATAGGTATATTCCGAACACTGTGCAATAACAGCACTCATATCTCCCTGCCATGGGCCTTCACCTAAAGAAGTCAGTGCAATAAATAGCAGCATCAGCGGAATACTTCCCATATAACCTGCAACCACCACCAGAAGACGGGAAAAACTTGCAAATACGTAACTGTACTTGTTCAGCTTGTACATTCCATTAGCCTTTGCAACCAGAATTGGCGTAACAGCAAGTGCAATGATCAGAGGAATATTGTTAGCCCATGAGAACACTCCAAATAAATTCTTATTTAAAAGAACATAGGTCATAAAGAAAATCCCCACATTTACCATTGCTGCACGAAGCTGCTGCAGAATGTAAATAATGCAGATCATGGAAAAATACCTGTTGGCAAACAAGAGCTTTACTGTCTGCATGAAAGAAAGCTTATCGTCCTCAGTTTCCAGTAAACGATTCGATTTTAATTCTTCTTCCGGAAGTTCTTTTACAGAAAATACTGCAAGGGTATTGGTAATGATACCGATCACACAATAAATCAGCGCGATCATTCTCCAGGCTGTGGCACCATTGCCAAGATACTCAACAGCCCCAACTGTAATGGACTGAATTGCAAGGTTTGTACCAAAGGAAAACATGAAACGGAAGGAACCCATCTGTACACGTTCTTTACTATTCTTTGTAACCAGAGAAGTCAGAGCTGCATATGCAATGTTATTTGCAGTATAAAAAACTGCATTTAACAGAGTATACGAAATAAAGAACCAGACATACTGCGCGGTCTGTCCCATATTCGTAGGAATTGCAAAAACTCCATACAGTGTAATAGCGCAGCCAAAAAAGCCATAAAACATCCACGGCCTTGCCTTACCCATTTTGCTCTTAGTCCGGTCGATCATAGTGCCAAAAAAGATGTCCGTGATGCCATCAAATAATTTTGATACTGCAATCAAGGTACCAACGATACCTGAATTTAGGCCAATCGTATTTGTCAGGTAAATCATCACAAAGGATGACAGGAATGCATATACTACGTTTCCTGCAATATCGCCGCTGCCGTACCCCACTTTGTTATACCACTTCAGGTATGTTTTTTCTTCCATTATAATTTCCTTTTCACACAATCATTTTTAATTACTAATGCTTAACCCTTTACTTTGTGATATAACTCAATGGATTGATCAAATGCATTTTCCTCATAACACATTTTTTCCTGTCCACGACCTACAGCTCCGCCTTTTCTGGCATCCATCTTCGGATCGGTGTAGCGGTCAAACCACTCTTCCATTTCAGCTTTTAAGCTCTGTATCTGCTCTTCCCAAGCCGGGTTGCCATAAAGGTTATTTTCCTCATCCGGATCCGTGGAAAGGTCATAAAATTCGCACGGGCCGTCTCCATATCGATGAATGTATTTCAATTTGCCCTTCTTGATCATACGGGTCTTGCTATATTCATCAAAGACTACGATGCGGTCTTCGTACTCCGCGGTCGGATGGTTGATCTGTTCCAGCAGGCTCTTTCCAGGCTGCCTCGGCTCCAGTTCATACTCGCAGCCGGCCAGGGAAAGAATGGTCGGGAAAATATCGTACTGACCAGCCATAGCTGAACAGGTGCTTCCCGGTGCCTCACATCCAGGCACTTTGATGATAAATGGTACTTTTACGGAAGAATCATACATATTTGGCGGATAGGTGCCGTTTCCTTTGCCCCAGATGCCGTGCTGTCCTAAGTTCATGCCATTGTCAG
>JBNMGK010000227.1:0-4780 GCA_050872205.1 Enterocloster sp. | reverse complement strand
GTTTCCATGACTTAAAAGAGCTGCCGGAGCAGGCAAAAAAGCGTGTGATGACCACAGGCGGACATTATGCATTCTTAAAGATCGCAGAAGGCTGTGACAAGCGCTGTACTTACTGCATCATCCCTTATTTAAGAGGACCTTACCGCAGTGTGCCTATGGAGCAGCTGTTAGCTGAGGCAAGAGAACTGGCTGACAATGGAGTAAGAGAACTGATCCTGGTTGCCCAGGAGACCACTCTTTATGGAAAAGACCTGTATGGTGAAAAGAGCCTTCCAAAGCTTCTTCATGAACTAGCTCAGATCCCAGGCATTTACTGGATCCGTATTCAGTACTGCTATCCAGAAGAGATCACAGACGAGCTGATCCAGGCGATCAAGTCAGAAGAAAAAGTATGTCATTATCTGGATATCCCCATCCAGCATGCCAGCGACCGTATTTTAAGACGTATGGGCAGACGGACCCACAAAGAGGAATTAAAAGAGCGCATTGGTGCCCTTCGCCGTGAGATCCCGGATATTGCCCTTCGTACCACTTTTATCTGCGGTTTCCCTGGAGAAACACAGGAAGACCACGAAGAATTAATGGAATTTGTAGATGAAATGGAATTTGAGCGTGTAGGTGTATTTACCTACTCTGCAGAAGAGGACACACCGGCTTATTCCTATCCAGACCAGATCCCGGAAGAGGTAAAAGAGGAGCGCCGGGCAGATGTAATGGAACTGCAGCAGGAGATCGCTTTTGAACACTGTGAAAACATGGTGGGAAAAGTCCTGACTGTTATGATCGAAGGAAAAGTAGCTGACGAGCCTGCTTATGTGGGACGTACCTATATGGATGCGCCAAATGTAGATGGACTTATTTTTGTAAATGCCGATGAAATGCTCATGTCCGGTGATTTTGTAAGAGTAAAAGTAACCGGAGCAAATGAGTATGACCTGATCGGGGAGGTATATCATGAATCTGCCGAATAAATTAACTGTTATGCGTGTGATCCTGATCCCGTTTTTCGTGGCAGCTCTTTTATACGATAATGGAAGCAGCCAGATCATGCGTGTTGCTGCAAATGTGATCTTTATTGTAGCCAGTCTTACAGATCTTTTTGACGGAAAGATCGCCCGCAAATATAATCTGGTGACCAACTTTGGAAAGTTTATGGACCCCCTGGCAGACAAGCTGTTAGTCTGCTCCGCCCTTATCTGCCTGATCCAGTTAGGACAGCTGCCTGCATGGGTGGTTATCATTATCATCAGCCGTGAATTTATTATCAGCGGTTTCCGTCTGGTAGCAGCAGACAACGGCATTGTGATTGCGGCAAGTTACTGGGGCAAGTTTAAGACAACTTTCCAGATGATCGCTGTGATCCTTATGATCTTTAACATTCCGGCTTTAGAGACTGTGACCATGATCATGCTGGTGATCGCTGTGGTTCTTACTGTGATCTCACTGGTAGATTATGTGGCGAAAAATATTGAGGTGCTTACAAAGGGAGGCATGTAAAACATGACAGCAGAACTGATCAGTGTGGGAACCGAGATCTTAATGGGAAACATTTTAAACAGCAATGCCAGATATCTGGCGGAAAAATGTGCCTCGTTAGGACTGGATATGTATTATCAGGTAACTGTAGGCGATAATTATGAGAGAATGATGTCTGTTGTGAAAACAGCTCTGGACCGCTCTGATATCATTATTGTCACCGGTGGACTTGGGCCTACAGAAGATGACCTGACAAAAGAGGTGTGTGCAGAGGCTATGGGAATGGAACTGGAAGAAGATCCCCATACCAGAGCCTGCCTGGAAGCATTTTTCAAGAACAATATCTACAAGGAGATCCCGGAGAACAACTGGAAAATGGTAACGGTTCCCCACGGATCCATTGTGCTGGACAACCCTAACGGCATGGCACCGGGACTTATTATGGAAAAAAATGGTAAAACTGCCATTTTGCTTCCTGGTCCGCCAAATGAGCTGTATCCACTATTTGAAGGACAGGTATTCCCCTATCTGGAAAAGAGGCAGAATTCCCAGCTGGTTTCCCATATGGTAAAGATCTGCGGATATGGGGAAAGCCAGGTAGAAGATAAGATCCTGGACCTGATCGACAAACAGACCAATCCTACCATTGCTACTTATGCAAAGACAGCAGAGGTACAGGTACGCCTGACAGCGAAAGCAGCTACCAGAGAAGAAGGAGAAGCACTGATCGCCCCGGTGATGGCAGAGCTGTTTAACCGTTTTGGAGACTGCATCTTTACTACAGAGGAAGATGTGACTCTGGAAATGGCAGTAGTAGATCTTTTACAGAAAAAGCATCTGACCATGGCTACGGCCGAGTCCTGTACCGGTGGAATGATCGCTGCCCGCCTTGTAAATGTTTCCGGCGTTTCCGATGTGTTTATGCAGGGAATGGTTACTTATTCCAATGAGGCCAAGGTACGCCTTTTAGGTGTAAAAGAGGAAACTCTGGCAGCTTACGGTGCAGTCAGCCGTGAAACAGCCCTGGAAATGGCATTAGGCGGAGCAGAACGTGCCCAGACGGATGTATGCGTGGCAGTTACCGGCCTTGCAGGCCCTGGCGGCGGAAGTAAGGAAAAACCAGTGGGTCTTGTATACATGGCCTGTGCTGTAAAGGGGAAAGCAGAAGTTCTGGAATATCATTTTAAAGGAAATCGCGGAAAGATCCGGGAACAGTCTATGATGAAGGCGCTGGATCTGGTACGCCGCTGCGTATTAAAGGCAGACTGAAATTCAGAGACTGCATTATTAAGGACATGGGGTTGAAACGGAAATGGAAATAAGAAAGATCAAACGTCGTCTTACGGCTGCATATCAGTATTCTTTTATTCGTATGACATTAAATTTTTATACCTGCTATGAAATGATGGCAGAAAAGACCAGTGAACCGGATCAAGGCGCTTTGGATCTGTACGAGAGATATCTGGGATTTTTAGGCTCTTTTCTGAAAAAGGAAGAAACGTCTTTGGATGAGCTGGAGGTACTTCGCCAGGATACCATGAAAGAAATGGAAAAGCTCACTGCCTATACAGACATTTTCCAGGCCTACGAATATGTGATGAACCGGGTAGAAGGCCGTTTTATGCCGCAGTTAGTGGGAAAGAAACCGGAAGATACGGATGTTTTGTTAGATGAGATCATAAGCTATCTTACAGAAACCAATGACCCTGCCGATTTTCATCAGCGTTTTCAGCTGATTGTCAGCCAGCTGCCGGTGCGTTTTACGAAAAACAAGTTCTTTGCTCTGCTTGAAGAAGGAATGAGTGTTTACAAGGGAGCGCCAAAAGCAGGTCTGGATGATATGCTTTATGTACTTCGCTCAGAAGCACTTTTAAACAGACCGAAAGCAGAGAATATTGACAGTGAAAACGGGGAAAGTTCCTACGAAAAGCTTTATGGGATATTGGATGAGTTTTTACAGACAGACTTTAATGCCTTGGAAGCAGCCGGATATTATCATCTTTCTTCTAAATTGGAGGAAGCAGGAGAATTGTTAAGTACAGCAACCGGAGATATTTTAATGTTAATGGATCTGGTCAATGATCTGTATGTGCTGTTTTTGTGCGAAGATCAGGCTGTGACAGATCTGGAGGAAACCCAGGTCATGACCAGGATACTGGGAGATGTTCTGGCTCTCTTTAAAGAAAATAAGTGGAGAGAGATACCGGAAGAAACTGCAGATCTTCTTCCGAAACTGGAAGGAAAACAGGAAAGCAGCTTTGAACAGTGGCTGGCAAATGAGATCCCTATGGAAGAACTGGCAAGGGATGCCTCTTCTGTGGCGGAACTTTTATGGAAAACAGAACTGCTTTTATCTGGAAGTTCTTTTGCGTCTTTAGAGTACAAGGATTCAGAACAAACGGCAGATGAGACTCTGATCCGTAAAGGACTGGAACAGCTGTTTGCAGATATCAGAGAGTCCTGGAAGGATCTTCCGAAGGTACTTACAAGAGCTGCCATGGCAAAGTGTCTGTCCAGACTGCCTATTACATTTAAGTCATCTGATGAGGCAGAAAGTTATATTAAAAACAGTCTGGAATGCTGCAGTGATGAAGTGGAAAAAGAGGGCTGTATCCGCATGATACGTTCTATTATGGAGTAAAAGCTGTTTTCCTGCCAGAAAACAGTAAAACAGTAATATGTGAAAGGTTGGTTTTATGCGCTGGTGGGAGCATATGTACATGGGTGAGAATGCAGCCAGGAACAGGAGTCATATTCTTAAAGGGCTGCGAAAGGGAAGCCTGCTTCCTGATACCTATGTGATTACTTTGCCGGAAAGTGGCAATCATATACTTGATATACGTCCTGTCAGTCTTTTGTCCAAAGAGGAACGGGAAAGCAGTGATTTTCTGATCCTGGGGATTGCCAGAGGTTATATGGAGGCGGCAGAGGTAGTACGTTCCATGGTGGATGACATGTACCAGAAGACAGGAGCTTTTGACTGGTCGGCGTATATGGAAAGTCTGAGAGAGAACCTTTGGGTCAGAATAAAGTCATAAAAGCAGTAAAGGGGGCGGACAGTTGCATATTGTATTGCTTATATTAAAAATACTGGGTATCCTTTTACTGGTTATACTGGGACTTTTGCTTTTCATTTTGCTGACAGTCCTTTTTGTTCCGGTGAGGTACCGGATCCAGGGTTTATGGAAAGAAGAAAAATGGGCCAGAGTACAGATTTCCTGGCTGCTGTCCCTGATCTCCTTTAAAGGCGCCTATGAAATAGAAAAAGGACTGACAGGTTCCCTGCGGGTGCTGTGGTTTAAGC